>JAKPPK010000217.1 GCA_029547385.1 Candidatus Latescibacterota bacterium | reverse complement strand
GGCACAGCATGGGCAGAATTACCGCTTGCGTGCGTCTGGACCGGTGCGGTTGTCGCGACGTTGGCGGAAGCCCTGCCCCTTCGCGTGAATGATAACGCGATCATTCCGGTATCATCCGGTGCGGCAATGGCGGGCCTGATGTTTCTCTTCATGTGAGCTTCTGAATCCTCTCCGGCACCCGGACGACAATTCTCCACCCGATATTAAAATTGCGAAGACGATCCCCTGCGGATCGCGGCCCTTTCGCGCGATTTGCGGGGGTGCGTCCGCCCTTTATTCCACCGACGCGGCAAGCGCAACGAACCGGTGCCCGAGGGGAATGCGCTCACGCCGTGGTCGTTTTGGGCAACCTGCTCGCGGCGGTGAGGAGCCTGCGGGGAACATTGATCCTTTCCAATGCGACCAACACGCCGCACGCCTGTCTCATTGCCTGTTTGAGTCCTTCACCCGAAAAATCCGGACCGGGGTCGACCCTGTTTCGATCGGATACCGGCAACCGGGGGACTGCGGTCTGGGTCGTCGCGGAAAACGGTTGCGGTGCCTAGGTTCTTGCGAAGAGCCCGCGGCTTTTTTCGTCCTCCGCAGACAACAAGACTGGTTTCAGGGCGCGGGTACTGCGTAATTTTCAGAAGTATCTCTTCCGGGTTCGCGGTGTGCGGAAGCCGCTTGAAACAGCTTTAGAGGTCATGGAGCGTCAGTATGCGGGTGGATTACGACGTCGTCGACAACAAGCTGGTACAAACAAACAAAGACGACGCGCTTGCCACCGTTTTCGTGAATCCTGACGCGCAAGAACGAACCTACCTCACAGAAACGCTCGAGATTGACGAGCATACCCTCACATCCGCGCTTGACCCCGATGAGTTGCCGCGTCTCGAGTTCGAGCCGGAACACACCGTCCTGATCTTCAAGAACCCCAAGAATTACTCGGCCACGGATGAGCTGCTACTGAAGGCAATGTCGGTCGGTGTCTTTCTTTTCAAAGACCGCGTAGTTGTTGTGGCGTCGGAGGACATCCCATCACTTAACATTGCGCGTTTTGCGCGCGTCAGAACGGCGACAGATTTCCTCCTGTACCTGCTCTACCGGTCCATCTTTCATTTCCGCGAACACCTGAAGGTGATCAACATGATTTCAGACAACCTTCAGGACGAGATCAAGTCATCGATGGACAATCGAAAGCTGATCGATCTGTTCACACTGCAGAAAAGCATGGTGTATTACCTGTACGCGATCCAGGGCAACGGCGCGTTGATGGACAAACTTAAGAGCAATGCCGCGAAGATCCGACTGAGCGTTGAACAGCTTGAATCCTTGGACGACATTATCGTCGAGAACAACCAGTGTTTCCGACAGGCGGAAATCTATGCCAACATCCTCGCCAGCCTGATGGATGCGAGGGCTTCCATTGTAAGCAACAACCTGAACGTCCTTATGAAGACGCTCAACCTGATCACGATTTTCATCATGCTGCCAACGTTTGTCGTGAGCGCGTTTTCGATGAACGTGGACCTGCCGTGGAACCTGAAGCAGCAGCCATACGCGTTCTGGATCATCATGGGTTTGGCGTTCCTCTCGATCGTAGGTGGTTTCATTTTCTGGCGTCACAAGAAATGGTGACTTTCCAGTTCTCTTTTTCGACAGACCGTCTGCCACGATTCCAAACCCGCCGTCACCGCCCCACTTCTCATACTGCTCTGCACTTCTTATAATTACCTCAGGATGCGGTTGTCGTTCGAGGAGCAACGCCTGCCACGACGCCGCCTGCGGGCACCCCTGAAGTCCGGTTCACAGCACCAATCGTCGTAACACAGGAAGCGCAGTATCGCGTTTCTGTTGCGTGTGCAAAGGGTTTTCTATGCCGATCATCGATTGTCACGTACACGCGGGCGACAAATACGGCCCCGTCGAAAACGTCATCGCCCAGATGGACGCAAACGGCGTAACCCACGCGGTGATCGTCCAGCACATGGGCCAGACGAACAACACGTATCTTAGACAATGCATCGACAAATACCCTCAGCGATTCTGGGGCATCTGCATGGTTGATCTCACTCTTTCGAACGCTCCGAAAATCCTGAGGTCGGAGCTGAAGGAGAACGGCTTGCACGGTGTGAGGTTGCCCGCGATGAGCCTTTCGCGTAGGCCGGATCTGTGGGAAATGGCGGTTGAGTGCAAAGCCGTGATCAGCGTGCTGGGACTTCAGCCTCATGATCTGGGGCAGGTGGAGCGGCTGAGGGCGTTCCTCGAGAAATACCCTACCGCAAGGCTGAAGATTGAACACCTGGGGTACCCGGAACCGAGCGAACCACCGCCGTACGCGACGTACCAGCGAGTGATGGATTTGTCGCAATTCAAGGGAGTATTCCTTCAGTTTTCCTCGCCTTATACACAGAGCAAAAAGGCGTATCCCTACGACGATCTTCTTCCTTTCATCGAAATGGCAAAGCAGCACTTCGCACCAAACCGCATCGTCTGGGGTTCATGCTATCCGCCCGTTGAGAAATACATGACGTACGCCCAGTCGCTTGCCTGGCTTGGAACACTCGGATTGAAAGACACGCACAGGGATAACGCATTGTGGCAGAATGCTGTGCGGTTGATGGACCCACGGAAGAAAAAGGTGGTGGCCGAAACCTGAGACGAGCTTGCAGATCAAAAAAGGGGCGCGTTTTACGCGCCCTTTTTTCTTCTTCACCGGCTCCAACGCATACCTTCGTCCACCATCGCGAGGTAATTGTCGAGGGGGATATAATTGGCAACGCTGTTCCCTGTGCCCAGACAGTACCCTCCGCCATCCTGACAGACGGCAAGCGTATCCCTCACCCGCTCACGAATCCGCTCCTCAGAAGCAGAGCAAAGGAAATCGAGGTCGATACCTCCGAGGAGCGCGATGTGGCGGCCATACGTGTGCTTCACCTGCCGGACGTCCTCGATAGTATCTTCGAAACTGTGCTTGGCATCGATTTTCACGTCGAAGATCAGATCATCCATGATCGACGAAAGATTCCCGCACGCGTGAAGCAAGTAGAGCCTTCCCGCCTCGTGCACCATCTGCGCGAGCCTCCGGTGTCCAGAAAGCACGTACTCGCGCATTACGTCCGGGCTGAGGAGAAGGCCGGTTTTGAACCCCATGTCGTCGCTTCCCCACACCATCTTCACTCTTTCGAATTGAAGGAGGTGCTGGACGTCTGCTTCATAGAACTCGTACAGTCGGTCGGCAATCGCCTTCACGAGAGTTCTGTCGTCGTGCAGGGCGTAACAGAGAGTCTCATAGCCCATCAACCAGGTTATCAGTTCGGCAAAATGGCCGGTCAAACCGCCGATGATACACATGTCGTCCGGAAGGTTCCTCTCGTACCACTCGAGAAGACGAGTTGCATGTGGCGCGCCAGGATCAGGCCAGGGGTATTTCTCGAACTCCTCCCATGTGGTAATCGGGCCTGCGTGTTCGTTCATGAAATTCCTTCCGCCATCGCGTTTCAGCGCCGCCGTGTCCGGAATGGCGGTCTGATGAAGCGGCATATCGAGGCCCGTCAACCCCGCCACCACGTAGTCAAACCCGCAGAATCGCTGCACCGCGATGTACTGCTTCTGCGCGAAGTACGGGTCCGCTTTGTTGAGACCATCCGCGAGCCCATAGCGCTCTGCGATCGCATCGCGTATTTCGCTGTCCTGGTAAAGCTCGATATGGTGGACCCGTTTCGGCGTACCTCGCCTTGCAACGGTCGAAACAAACGCCTCCCAGTCAGGTTTGTGCGGGCGCTCCTTCCCTGCGAACATGTTCATCGTTTCATCCTCGATCAAAAAGGGCGGATCCCGAAAATAAACCGTCCATCATCGTTGTATCATCGTTCGTCGCGCAGGCGTCAACTCAACTGCCCCGCGGCTCAGTCTGCCGCGTCGCGAGCGCGAAGGCGTTCTGCACGACCAGCGCGGCCACGATCAGACCACCGCCCAGGTACACCGGAGACGGCATTTTCAAACCGGCTACCAGCGTGAGCAGCGTGATGTTCAACAGCGGAATGAGACAAGCCCACACGGAAACAACCCACGGATGCAGACGACGGTTCGCGCGTTGCCACAGCGCATATCCCACGAAGTCCACCCCGATACCCATGTAAAGCGCGCCGATCATTCCGTTTGCCCGGAAATTGAACGGCATCCCCGAAAAAAGCATCACAAGCGAAAACACGAGCATGCTGAGAAATAGCATCCATGACGTGACAAGACGCGGATCATACGACCATCTCACGGATAACGGCGTGAAGAGCCCGAAACAAAGCCCCGCACCCAGCCCCGCCAGAGCTCCAGGAGTCCCGTCCGCTGCGCTGTGAGAACCCGGAATCACCACCAGTATTGCGCCCAGAACCCCGAGCCCCACGGATACCCATTGGTGCCACTGCGGCACTGCCCGGTTGATCAGCCCGCCGAACACAACCATGAAGACTGCCCAGGTGTAGTTCAAGGCCATCGTTTGGACCTGGTGCCCTGACGCAAAGCCAACAAACAAGAACGAGTAGTAACCCGTGTGCGCAAGCAATCCCAGCGCGGTCAGCCGCACAAAATCCCCCGGTTGCAGGGCCGTCACCTGTTTGAGCAAACCGGTTGCCGGGAGGAAAAGAAGGGCGACGAGTGAACCGCAGAGCGATTCCCACCATGCCGCCTGCAATGCGTTCCATCCGCTGGTGGCAAGATGGGAAAAAACGCCGGAACCACTCCAGATCAGAAGCACTCCGACCGCTGATAACACGGCCTCCGGTCGGGATACGGAAACACGGGATACCCCCCCGTCGGAGTTCAAAATGCCCATTGAACGCCTGCGGTCGTGTGGATCATCTCCAGTGTGATTCCGTGGGATGATCGCAGCGTCATCTCCTCTTGTTCGGCAGAGGTGGGATAGTACCACTGGCGCGTGAAACCCGTATGCAGCACGAGAATGGACGTGCGCAGGGTAAGCGCAAACCGTCCTGACAAAGGCACGAGGGCGCCCACTCCAAGCCTGACGGCGAAGGCACCATCCATGGGCTCAGAGTACACGAAACTCGTATCGCCGTCGATAGCGGCGATGGCCTGTTTCATCCAGAGCACCCCAGAATCAGCAACGGAATGGCGCATCGCGAAGTACCCTATTCCGGCATCGAGGAAAGGCCGTACCCGCCACGGCTGCAATTGCCACTGTGCGCCACACATGCCCCCGACCCACGATATCGGCCCCGGGAGCAGGTCGCCGCCCTCGAACGAGGACGATGCTTCGCCCCGGCCCGCCTCAACGCCCACCTGGACAAGAAGGTTTTCGTTCAGAGGGTAACTGGCAGAAATCGCTGAAGCGCCAATCCCATGGCTTTGTGACCGCCCCCACAGGCGGTACCCGCCGGAAAACTCGATGTTCCTCAACGGCTCGGGACCGAGATTGAACCCCTCCCCTGCTCTCCGATCCAGCGACCGAACCTGTGTCTTCAGCACGTATCTCCGGTAACCGCGGTGGTCGACGACGAAATACGTGTCCGTTTCGCGCACAATCTCGCAGACAATCTCCTCTCCGCTCGTCGTCACTATGACTGCCGCAGAGGCTTGCGACCATGCACATACCACACACGCGGCCGCAATTGCCGCCAGTAGAATCGTACGCAAACGGAATCTCCCCTGGTCTTGGGCAAAACCGAATATCGTTCCGTTTCAAATCTCAGCACGGGGATGCCGTGGAGCAATCGGCTGGACTGCAGTCTTCGCGGAAATCAGGAGGAAAATGGGCCTGCAGATGGCAATGAACGGCGAGGAGCTCACGACAAAGGAGACCGGGGCATCGGAGGTCGCCTGACGGCAACGACTTTCATTCTGGTCCCTGCGACGGTTCCACTGCGTCAAAGTGGCTGTCCACGAACGCGGTGAAACGCTCTGCGTGGGGGAAACGAATCATCAGAAATGCCAGAGGAAACACAACAGCGCCAAGCGCGGGGGAGAAAGAACCGGAGATATACAGCGCAGAAACAGGCGACAGCGCCCCGATTCCGCACGCAGCGATCGCCCACAGTTTTGCGTGCTTGTACCACATCACCACCGCCCGAAGCGGACGGTCGGCGGGTACGGGTCGGATGCGGCCGCGTTCGATCGCAAAGGCCACCACCGGGGAGAGAACGGCGATCGCTGCGGTAGCCCCCCAGATGAGAAACCCTGCCCCACGCGGCGGAAGAACAGCGATCTTGACAAGCGCGGCACCGAGACTCAGCGCGATTACGGGCACACTTATCGCGATCAGCGCCCACCACATGAGGTGGGACATATGGTACCGCACCATGTGCCGTTCGGCGATAGTCCAGTTGGGTGAGCTGAGCATTTCACACCTCTACGTCGCAGATTCTGATGCACCAAATCGCTTTTCCAACGCGTCACGAAGCAATCCCGTCAGCCCCCCGAATCCGCCGTTGCTCATGACAACGATAACGTCACCCGCACGGGCGTGGGACGCGATTTCCTCACTCAGTCTGCTGACATCTGGAACCGATTCCGCGTCCGCCCCCCGTTCGCGAAGGTCGGACACGAGCCGGGCCACGTCAAGTCGTTCGCTTGCGGGGATTCTGTCGTTTCTGTGTACTGCTCCCAGTCGCACAACGTCCGCGCATGCCAGCGCATCCGCAAGTTCAGTCTGAAAAAACCGCCGTACCGTCGTATTCGACCTCGGCTCGAAAACCGCCCAGACGCGTGATCCGGAATGTGCTGCTCTGACACCGCGCAGGGTCTCCGTGATCGCTGTCGGGTGGTGCGCGAAATCGTCGTAAAGAACAATCTGGTGCGCGTCGAAAAGTTTCTCAAGCCTTCTTCTCACCCCCTTGAAGCTCCGCATGCCGTCTCGTATCTGCTCCAGTGAGACCCCAACGTGCGCGCACACCGCGACAACCGCCAGCGCATTCCTGACATTGTGACGCCCGAAAAGCGGTAACTCACAGGTTATCTGCCCACAGGGTCCAACGAGATCGAACGTAGTGCCGCACGCGGTATCGCACACGTTGCGCGCGTGCCAGTTGGCGTCTCCTGAAAGCGAAAACGTCACCTTCGGCGGCCACGTGTGTTCCGTAAGCCGGACAACCCGTGAGTCATCCCTGTTTGCCACCACGAGGCCATTTCGGGGAATGATGTTGAGAAGTCTCCGGAAGCTCAGTTCTATCTCGCCGATGTCCGCGAAAATATCCGCGTGGTCGAATTCGATGTTATTGACGATGACGATATCAGGAAGGTAATGCAGGAATTTCGATCGTTTGTCGAAAAACGCGGTATCGTACTCGTCGCCTTCACTGACAAAGAAGCGCCCGGATCCAGCGCGCGCGCCCACGCCAAAGTTCGCTGGCACACCCCCTATCATGAAGCCCGGTTGCAACCCTGCGAAATCCAGAATCCACGCAAGAAGGGAACTTGTGGTTGTTTTGCCGTGTGTGCCGGTAACGACGATGGAGGTTGACCCACGAATGAAGAATTCGCGCAACGCCTCCGGCAGCGATACAAAGGGTATCTTACGTTCGAGAACCGCTTCGACTTCCTCATTTCCGCGGCTCAGGGCATTCCCGATGACAACAATGTCCGGTGGAGGCGTGATGTTGTCCCGCGAGTACGCCGACATCACGGGGATGTCATGGTCACGCAGCACCTCGCTCATCGGAGGATAGACCGCGTTGTCGGAACCGGTTACCCGGAACCCGCGCTCTTTCAGGAGCACGGCCAAGGCACCCATTGCCGTACCACAAATGCCGATGAGATGCAGATGCCGGATATCTGCAGAAGGAACCAGCATGCCTTTTTCCCGCGATGCCACGAGGTCCGCTCAGTCCGTCTTCCTGTGTCGCTCCTCACGGTACGCGAACCAAGCGGGCAGGAAGACAACTGACATATACAAACACGTTCCCATGCCGATTATCGAGATGAGACCGAGGGAGTAGAGGCCCCGATGGTCTGCCGTCAACATCCCGCCGAAACCTTCCATAGTCGTAAGCGAAGCCATCAGCGCCGCCGCCCCGGTAGTCCTGAGGACGTACAACACGGACCCACGCCCTTCTTCTCGATAACGGGCATAAAAATGGACGCCGTTGTCCACGCCCATGCCGAGAATGCTGGGCAGAGCTACAATGTTGTAGAAATTGAAACGCACACCGGTCAGCGCCATGATTCCGATCATTAGAATGACACCACCGAGGAGCGGCGCCATGACCAAGATCGTGGTTTTGAACGCCTTGCGCTCGAACAGAAACACGAGGAGAGCACCCAGAACTGCTTCCGCGCCAAACACCCACGCCAGTTCCTCAAACTTCGCGTGGAAGCCGGCTCCCGTGATTTTCGAGAAGGCAACCAGCACACCGTCCACCAGAACCGGCAGGATCGCAAGCAATGCGGCGCGTTTCGTTCCAAATTGCAGCAGCACGATGGCGAACACCACCAGCAGCGTCACGGTGGTCGCGATCACGCTGTCCTTCTGCATCACCAGCAACATGTCTGCGAAAATCACCGCGCTGCCCGATGCGTAGAACTTCCCGAAATGAGGCGTGTCGATTTCCCGGATATCTTCCGCGAAGGCAATCGTCTGCTTGCCGTCGCGAAGCGAAACCGAAGTACCTATGACAACGAATTCGCCGAGGCTCCCATCGGGCCCGCGGAATTTCCGGACAATGAAGTCCGGAAGGTCCGACGTCGTGATTTCATTCACGTTCAACCAGCGTTTGAGCCCCTCAACATTGATGTTGGATTGCCCTTCGAGAATGGCTTCCTCATGTCCTTCAACAACGCGGCGCAACCGCCTGATCAACGCCATCTTCTGGTCCTGGTCCGCCGGAACGAACCCTTCCAGGGTACGCACTTCCTTGATCGTCGGACTCAGTGTGTCGGCTCGCTGGATTGCACGCAGAGCGTCTGCCACTTCCATCCGCGCGGCCGAGTCTTCGACAACAATCGCTGCAGGAGCGGATTCCATCGGTTGTATCTTGGAAATCTTCGATTTCACGAGATTCGACGCAGGGATGTTCGAACGCAGGTTGGAGAAATCGTAGTCAAATCGCACTCGCGGGTAGAACGCCGCGGCAAACACCGCAATCGCCAGAAGGAACACCGTGCCATACACGACCGCTTTCGCAAACGGGAAGGTCGCCGTAGATTCCGCCCATTTTTTCGCAGCGTGCCGGTGCCGCACGAGGTTCAGGCGCTCGCCGATCGCAATGAACGCGGGAAAACTGAAAAGCACGGCAGTGAGCGTCATCAGAACTCCGGTTCCCGCTATAAAACCGTACTCGGAGAACCCTTTGAAATCCGTTATTGTGAGCGCGTAAAAGGCAACTACGGTAGTCGTCGCACTGGTCAGAAGAGCGGAACCTGTGTTGACGATCGCACGCGTCGTCGCCGTTTCAAGGTCCTGCCCGCGCCCCCTTTCCTCGGTGTACCGTTGGAACACGTGGATGCCGAAATCGATACCGAGACCCGTCAGCGCGGCTATCAGGAAAGCCGTGATCAGGTTCAGGTGCCCGACGGTGAGGGCGGTAATCCCGAACGTCCACCCGAGGCCCGCGATCAACGGGTACCCGATGTAGAGCCACGCAAAATACTGCCGGAAGTACAGCGAGATCGTGATGATGATACCGAGAATCGAGATGATCGCGGTGGATTTGATATCGCTCACCAGAGACTCATATTCGTCCACGCGATTCTTGAACTCGCCGCCGTAGTACACTTCGAGCTGCGGGTGGAACGACGCCGGGTTCAAGGCTGCGACTTGCTTTCTGGCGGAAGCGATCACCTTCCGTGAAAAACCGACGTCACCGGATTGACCCGCCGGATATGCAATCAGGATCCGTGTTGTGCCGTCTGCGGTTGCCCATCCGTCAGAACCGTTCGAGTTGTTCCCGGAACCGTTCGTTCCCTTGTACTTCTCCTCGATATCCGAGAAGTCGAGTGGCTCGCCGAACTCATCCATTTGAACCTTGGACGAAACGCGACGGTAGACCTCCCCCAGGTCTTCAAGATCCATGTAGAGGAGTTTGTGGTCGTCGAAGAAGCTGAGGTCGCGGCTCCATTCGACATAGCTGTATGCGGAGTCCGCCAGCAGTTTCTGGCCCAGCGCAAGTGCGAACCGGTGATTGGCGGCCGAATCAGGGGACTCGATAACGAAAATTACCTTCTCAAGCCCCCCGACTTTCTGCTGAACGCGATCCAGTTCCTTCACGCTCGGGTAATCCCGGGGCAGCAGGGTGGCCAGATCTGTTTTCAGAGAGAGGAATGAGGCCGCCCACAACGCAAGCCCGGTGAATGCGAGCGATACGGCGGCAGTCAACCACAGGTGACGAAGACTGAACGCCACCCACTTTTCGGCGACACGCCGGAACAGACCATGCGCGATTGAATTCAACGTAAATTCCTCGAACTTGAGCCGGTGACTGAGCTGGGCCATGCCAGCCGTGGTGTGTCGGACACTTTGTTGCGGAGCATTGAAAAAGCAAAAACAAGGCCAGGCTCAGAGCCCGTTCCGGAAAAAGCCTCCACGCGTCGCTCAGGTGCAAAAAAAAGCCATCCGGTCATCATGCGATATCCCGAATGGCGTTATAAGCGACCCTTACCGGCGCCGGGCCAGAACAAGAACATGCGCGCGAACAAAATGCTCAGAATGAGTGGGAATGTCCGCACCCGCATGTGGTGACCACGTTAGGATTCTCAATTTTGAAACCGGACGCCATCTCAGATTCGACGTAATCGATAGTGGCGCCTTCAACGTAACGCGCACTCATGGGGTCAACGACAACCCGGAATCCCTCATAGTCCAGGAGCTCATCATCTTCTGCAAATTCGTCGTCGAACGCGAGCTTGTACTGAAACCCTGCGCAGCCGCCGCCCACAACCTGAAGGCGCAACGCGTAGTTCGGGTTCCCTTCTTCCTGAAGCAGCTCACGGATCTTCTTGGCGGCTGATTCGGAGATAGTAACGAGAGAATCAACGGCAACTGGTGCGTCTGCCATAACTTGCCTCCACAAACCTGGTATCAACCGGTGCGATTCTGCACCGGTTATGTCGCCTAACAAATATACCGATACGCACTCTGGGCACCAAACGCTCGCTCACACGTAACGAACAACAACCGGGCGAAACCGGCGGTTCCTCGTTGCTTCTGAATGGGAAGACAAAACGGAAGGCCTCAGAGTTCCGGCAATATGGTTCTTGCGCTATCTTTAATGCGCGCTGTGGCAGCGCACAGGTGCACCTGCCGTTCGGCAAATCAATTGCCGGATAAGGATACCAGACCGCAGGGCGGACGCATTGGATCTGCGATGAACGTGCCCGAAGAAACCGAAAAAGCTCGTGCGGAAACTGCACAGTGCGACCGCCTGTTTGCGGAGATCATGCAACTGGCTTCACGCTTCGACAAAAACATCGATTTGCCGACCCTGAGGAGAGCGTACCGCTTCGCTTCCGAACGCCACAAAGGACATTTCCGCTCTTCCGGCGAGCCCTATCTTGTGCATCCGGTGCACGTGGCTCGCATCCTTGTCGATCTCCATCTCGACACACAGACTCTCGCGGCCGGTCTGCTGCACGACGTCGTTGAAGACGATCTGAAAACCCCGATAGAAGAAATCGAGGTGAATTTCGGCAATGATGTCGCCACGATTGTGGACGGGGTCACCAAGATCTCCAGGATGCAGCTCGTCAGCGACAAGGAAAACCAGATAGACAATTTCCGGAAGATGCTGCTCGCCGTCGCAAAGGACGTGCGAGTCATTCTCGTAAAATTCGCGGACAGGCTTCACAACCTGAGAACGCTCGATTATCTGCCTCCTGAAAAGCGCCTGCGGATCGCCCGGGAAACGCTGGACGTCTACGCTCCCCTCGCGCATCGCTTCGGTATGGCACGCGTTCGTCGCGAGCTTGAGGAGCTTGCGTTCCGCTATGCCGATCCCGAAGCCTGCGCCCGTCTTGAGGCGCAGGTCGCGCAGCGCAAAGACGAATATTGGAATGCGATCGAGCAGTTCTGCGAGGAAATCCGGGAAGGCTTATCAAAACGCGGTATGCCGGCGGAAGTCAGCGGGCGGGTCAAACACCTGTACAGCATCCACAATAAAATGGTTTCGGAAGGCAAGGATCTGTCCGAAATCTACGACTTGCTGGGAGTCCGCATTATCGTCGAAACCGCGGATCAGTGTTACGACGCGCTCGCATATCTCCACCAGCACTATCGCCCGCTCGAAGGGCGATTCAAGGACTACATCGGCAACCCGAAATCGAACGGATACCAGTCGCTTCACACAACCGTTACGAACAACCAGCGAACGGTGGTAGAAGTCCAGATCCGTACACGGGAAATGCACGAGGTGGCCGAGGAAGGAATTGCGCGCCACTGGCTGTACAAAGAAGGGCGGGCTACGGGGGAAATCGACGCGCAGATGCGCTGGGTCCGGCAGTTCCTTGAGTGGTCGAAAGATATTCGGGATCCGAATGAGTTCTACGAGCAGCTCAAAATCGACCTCTTTCCGGACGAAATATTCGCTCTCACTCCCAAAGGTGATGTGATACCTCTGCCGAAGGGTGCAACCGCACTGGATTTCGCCTTCGCGGTCCATACGGAGGTGGGGCTCCATGCGTCTGGCGCGATCGTGGGCGGGCGAATTGTACCGCTTGGGTACGAGCTCCAGACGTCTGATTCGGTCCGTATCATCACGTCGGCCAACCAGAAACCGAGCCGCGACTGGCTCAACCTGGTGAAAACAGCGAAAGCCCGAACAAGGGTGAAGCAGTGGCTTCGCCAGGCGGAATTCGCGCTCAACGTCGAAATCGGACGCGACCTTGTGGAGAAACGTCTGAAGAAGGCCGGGCTCGTCCTCGCGGAGGAAGAGTGGGGCGCGGTTGCGTCGGCGTTCAACACGAAGGATCGCGAGCATCTTTTCGCCGCGGTGGGTGCCGGGGACCTCGCGCCGGAACGCGTTTTTGACCACATACGTTCGATGATCGCTCCGGCGCCGACAAAAGAAGAAGCGCCTCCAAAGGAACTCCCCGCAACTGATTCAGAAGCGGGAGGGATCGTCCTGAGCGGAATGGATAACCCGCTTGTGCGGATCGCGCGATGTTGCAACCCTGTCCCGGGAGATCCCGTCCTCGGTTTCATCACCCGGGGACGGGGTTTGACGGTTCACCACCGCGAGTGCCCCAACATCCGGCAGTTGAAAGAAGACGCGGGACGCCTCATACCAGTTCGGTGGGAAGCGAAGGATGTAATCGGGGGCGCGGGTCCTTTCAAGACGGCAATCATCGTTAAAGGTTCTGACAGAGTAGGGCTCCTGAGCAACGTGACAAGCACGATTGCGAGCACGGGCGCGAACATACGGCACGCGGAAATTCGCACTCTGCCCGACGGGGCTCACAGCGCGTTCCTGCTGGAAGTGAAGAACCTCAAGCAGCTCAAACGAGTGATTTCGAAACTCCGGAAAGTGCCGAACGTGGTAGAGGTTCACCGACTGGCGACTGAAGGCGACGACGAAGACGAACTGCGCGCGATGATCGCCGGAAGTCCGTTGCCGTTTGTCGAGGAATCACCGGACGACGAGGACGAGTAGCGTGTTCCGCCTTACTTCAGAAACCGGCCTGCCAATGCTCCGTTCATCGCTGCTGGACGAGTTGCCTGGCGTATGGCACGGATTCACGACAAGAATCGGCGGCGTGAGTGCGGGCTCGTTCGCGTTTCTCAACCTTTCGTTGAACGTCGGGGATTCCCCCGATGCGGTTCTGCAGAACAGGTCGTTGCTCGCAAGATCCGCCGGAATCTCACCGGAAATGGTAACCCTGCAAGCGCAACAGCATGGCTCAGATGTGGTGTTGTGCGATAGTGTGAGTCCCGAGGCAGCACGCCGTGCTGACGCTTTCATCGCTACGCGCGAAGCCATACCCGTGCTGGTGGGAACCGCGGATTGCCTTCCGGTCCTGCTGGCGTCCGAGGACGGACGGATCGTGGCGTCAATTCACGCGGGATGGAAAGGCGTGCTCGCGGAAGTAATCCCGCGAACCGTCACGGCTATGCAGACGGTATCAGGCGCCCGACCGGAATCCATGCGTGCGGCGATCGGGCCCCACATCCGCGCCTGCTGTTTCGAGGTGGGAGACGACGTCGCCCATCAGTTTCGAAAAGAACATGTAGTTGCGCCGCACGCACGCGGCGGCAAGTCGTACGTTGATTTGTCCGCCGTTGCGGTGTGTCAGCTAGCGGACTCAGGCATCGCGGCGAAAAACATAGACATCTCTTCAACGTGCACAGTGTGCCGCCACGATCTGTTTTTTTCCCACCGTGCCAACGGCGGCACTACGGGACGGACGGTCGCGATGATCATGCGGCGCAGGTAACGTGCACTGAATCGTACCTGCCGTCCTCCATTTTGGAGCTTTCCATGAGCGTTTCTGAAGCCGCTATTGTAGGTGTGATACAGGGAATGACGGAGTTTCTTCCGGTTTCCAGTTCGGCGCACATCGTGTACGCAGAGCATTTCCTCGGCATCAAGGAGGGAAATGTCGACCTTGCGATCGTGGTTCATTTGGGAACCCTTGTCGCGGTTTTCGGTGCCATGTGGTACCGCATCGCACCGATCATCAGAGGTACAATAGCGGGGGTTGCGGATCTGGCAGTTCGGCGTTCCCCGTGGGCGCGAGAGGAGTTTCGCCGGGCAACGTACATAATTGCCGGAACGGTTCCCGCAGCTCTGCTGGGGGTCCTCTTCGAGGACTCGCTGAAGGAAACCTTCGGAAATCCTTTCCAGACCTCCGTGCTGCTCATAGGAACGGGGATTATTCTTTTCGCGACACGTTTTGTCAGGCGAAACGACCGCGATTGGGGGCTATCACCCGCACTGGCAGTGGGGTTCGCACAGGCGCTGGCGATTCTTCCCGGCATATCGCGTTCCGGTTCAACGATTTCAATGGGTTTGTTTCTCAGAATTGAACGCGAAAAGGCGGCGGAGTTCTCGTTCCTGCTTTCAATCCCTGTGATTCTTGGAGGGGCCATCATCCACGTCGCCGGCATGGTCGGACAACCCGGCGGGCTGGCTTTGTTGAGCGGGCCGCTGATTGCAGGGTTCTGTACTTCGGCCATTTCGGGTTACGCGGCCGTCCGAGTCCTGGTGTCATTTGTCAAGAAAGGCGCGCTTCACTGGTTCGCAGTCTACTGCTGGATAGTCGGGGCAGCAGGGATGTGGTATTTCGCGTGAGGACGGGACTATGGACAATCAGTTCGCAGACATACGATTCATGAGCTTCAACATCCGTTTCCCCTGTGAGTCCGACACCGGGAATCTCTGGGACGAGAGGCGTGCCCGCGTGTTCGAAATGATCCAGTTGTACGATCCAGACGTGATCGGCATGCAGGAGGTGTACCGGCGACAACTGAATGACCTGCTGAGTGCGCTTCCGGGTTACGCGGCAGTTGGGAAGGAGCGGTACGGGGGAACGGATGAGGAACACAATCCGGTGTTTTTCAGACGCGAGAGGTTCCTTGCAGAAGGCAGCACCACAAAATGGTTCTCTGACACGCCGGACGTGCCGGGCACACGCACGTTTTGCCCTTCGGATCACCCTCGAATCGTTACGTCGGCGACTCTGATGGATATCGCGGACGGGTTTCGCTTTTCGGTTCTGAACACTCATTTCCCGCTGACAAGGGATGAGGACATTCAGCTTGCGTGCGCACGAGTCGTGGAAAGTCAGTTGGCTTTGGTACCCAAGTCTGCGCCAGTTGTATTGATGGGAGATTTCAACGCTCCACCAGACGGCGGCCTTCACGGTTTTTTTACGCGTTCCGGCGGCGGCATCGGAGAAGGCTTTCGGGACACGCGTGTTCTTGCGCAGGAGGTTCTTGGTCCGGCAGGAACTGTGCACGGATTCAGAGGCGGCATGCTTCCGCAAAGTCGTCGCATTGACTGGGTAATGCTCGCGGGAGAGGGCCAGGTCACCAGGTATGAGACGGTCGGGTTCGAACGAGACGGCAAATACCCGTCGGACCATTTCCCCGTGTGCGTTGACATACGTTTTGCGCAGCCGGAAAACTGAAACGCCGAAAAGGAGTGCAGAGAAATGGAAAGACCCAGAGTGTACGTGCACCGCGTCGGATCGTGGGCTCCCCGTTATCTGGATGACCAGAATCGTTCCAGATTGGCAGATTTCGCGGAGATAGCGGATGATGCCTCCCTAGACGCACCGCCTCCCGACATCGCACATCGCCTTGAAGGGGTGCAGGCGATCCTGTCGCTTAACGGCGCGGGCGCAGAGGACATCACCGAAGACGCCCTGCGGGCGGTCGGAACGGTTCGGATCGCGGTGATTTCCCACTGGTTCCACGGGTCACACGATCGGGCAACGGCTGCGTGGAGAGCCGCAGGGGTGCGAGTTACCGATGCATCATGGGGAAATAACTTTGCCGTAGCGCAATGGACCCTTGGCGCCATGATCAACGGTGTCTTCCGCGTTGCAGAGCTTGACCGCGCCATGCGTGCCGGGGAAGTCTGGCCCGACCATCATTTCACGAGCAGCATGCTGGATGGTCAGAGAATCGGCCTTGTGGGTCTGGGCCGCATTGGGAGGCTGGTCGCGGGATTCCTGCAGCCGTTTCATGTGGAAATCGTGGGTTATGACAAATACGTCACCGCGGAGGAGGCATCGAAGTTCAACGTCCGCTGGTGTCCTCTGGAACAGGTAATGGCAACCTCCGACATCATAAGCCTGCATCTGCCGGTTACGCCGGAAACGACGCGACTGATAACAAGAGCCCACATTGAATCCATTCGGAAGGGCGCGCTTCTGGTCAACTCGGCGAGAACTGCGATTCTGGATTACGAAGCGTTCCGTGAGTGTCTGCAGAAGGGCCTGTTCCGCGCTATCGTGGACGTGTTTGAACCGGAACCGCCCCCTGTTGACGACCCATTGCGCACCCTGCCGAACGTGGTAATGACCCCGCACATCGCAGGTTCAACGGCTCGGATGTGCCATGTGTGCGGGCGAACGGCCATTGAGGAGTTGCGGAAGCAACTCGTGGGCCAGTCTTCAGGGTGATGGCAACCTGATCACGTTGCCGTGAGCTGACCATCAGGCGTACCTGAACGACGTCTGGAGAAGGGTGTTTGCTGATGTCGCACCGAATTCCGGTGTTCAAAAAGGCACCGCGTGCCACGATACCCTGGGAGCACGATCCAACAACTGGTCGAACGCCACAGGCACGGAGCAAGAGTGTTCTGACCGGAATTGGAATCGGTCTCAGTGTACTGCTGGTGTGCCTCAAAGGGTTTGCAGGATGGCGATCCGGAAGCACCGCGGTGATCTCGGATGCATTCAACTCGGTCCTCGACATCATTTCGTACAGCGCCCTGTACCTCAGCGTCCGTTTGCAGGCGAAACCGGCGGACCTGACGCACCATTATGGCCATCACCGGGCAGAACCTCTTGCCGGCTTCGTTATCGCGGTATTTGCGGCAATACTTGGGGGAATGGTGCTCCGGGACTCCGTCCTACGCCTTTTGAGGCCGGATCCGGTTCGAATGAGCGCCTTAAGCGCGATTATCGTTCTGTTTGCCATCGTCAGCAAAGTGATTATTGCCATCGCGTACCGACGCGGCGCGAAGGGAGGGAGCCCCGCGATGGATGCGGCGGCAATAGACTCCCGGAACGACGCAATGGCGTCTTCGGTGGCACTGATCGGCCTTATCGGAGGCGCGGTATGGCCTTACCTCGATGGAGCGGCGGGCCTTGCGATCGGCGCATGGATTCTGGGCAGCGGCGTCCGGGTGGGGCTTGAGAACATAGGGTTTCTGCTTGGAAAGGCACCATCGAAAGCGGTTCTGGAGGAGTTGCGCGCGGTGGCAGAAACCGTGCCGGGATTAATCGGAACCAACAACATCCGGGCGCATTACGTGGGCAACTCTATGCACGTCGAGGTGCACATCGAGGTTGACGCAAACCTCAGCATACGAGAGGCCCACGATCTCGCGAAAACGGTAGGTCAGCGATTGGAACGTCTGGACGACGTGTACGCGGCGTTTGTCCATACGGACCCCGTGGATCGCGGGCTGAAGAATCCGCAGCAAAGCGAACAGGCGTCTTAGCACCTGAACGCAGTCGGAACCCGGTACTGGGTTATCGCAGCTCTTCGTATCCTTTCTCGACCGCAAGATAGATCAGGGAACCGATATCGTCGGCGCGGTCAAGGGCACACACCAGAACTGCGTCAGCGTTCGCCACGATGGCGCAGTTCTCCATCCCGATCGCAGCAACAAGTTTGCCCGAACCAAACTGGACGGTGTTCGCGCAATCCAGCATTCTGACGTCGCCAATCGAAACGTTGCCGCCCGTATCGCGCGGGAGCAAGGAAAAGAGCGATGCCCACGTCCGGAGTTCGACCCGTTCGATCGCAGTGGGTACCACATAACAATTGGCGGAGTGTTCGAGTACCGCCCGGTCGATGCTGTTTGCCGGAATGCCGGAATAGGCTTCTCTGAACGCATCGTGATCGGGAAGGGACCTTATTGCCGCTCGCACTGCCCGAAGAATATTGGGCGCGTAGAGATCCATTTCCGCGTGCATAGTTTCCACGCTGCAGGAAAACATGCCGCTGTTCCAGTAGCAGTGCTTCTGGGACAGGTAGCGCCGAGCTGTCTCTGCAGGCGGCTTCTCGTGGAAGCGTAACACCCTCACGGTTGCCGCCAGTTCGCTTTCCTCCGGTTCGGGAGCGCCGATTATGTATCCGTAGTGAGGGTTCGGCCCCCCCGGCGTGAGTCCGAACATGACGAGCGCATGACCGCGCTCGGCAACTTCGTGTCCCCGGACAACTGCCGCGTGTAAGGCCTCGGGATTCCTGACCCAGTGATCCGCGCCCACGACTGTCATGGTTCCTTTCGCGTTCCGCGCGGCGATTGCCGCGGCAGCCCAGGCAACGGCTGCCGCGGTGCCCCTCGCACAAGGCTCGGAAAGGACGTTCGCTTCGGGAACATCGGGCAACTGTTCTCTCACCAGCCCCGCTTGAGCTGAGTTCGTCACCACCAGGATCCGGTCCGGAGGTGTGAGCGGGGTAATGAGGTCGAAGCTGTGCTGCAGGAGTGTTCTGGGACCAAAGAACGGAAGAAACTGCTTGGGTTTCTGTGAACGGCTCTGTGGCCAGAAACGTGTTCCTCCTCCGCCAGCAAGAATGACGGAATAGGCATTTTCCGGAAGCAGCACGTTCACTGAATCAACCTTCCATGCAGAGTATGAGTGCGCCTGAACGCACGCTGAAGCACGTTGGCGTGCTTCAGATCATGCAGACAGCCCCGTGTGAACTTTCCTGATGGCTTTGACGATGTCGTCGCAGTCATCGTCGGTGAGCAATGGAGAGACGTAAAGCCATACTGAGCGGTCGAGAATCTCCCGGGATTGCAGGTAGTCTTCCTTCGCGTAGGTTATCGGACCCTCGTAAAGCGGGCAGTCGAACGGGCATGCATGTTTTGTCGGCATGCGCTGATGAAGTACCTGTGGATTCTCGAAAACCATCGTCCCACCGTACAACACGAAGTTCGGGATACCCTCTTTCTCAAGCGCTTCCCGCCATTTTGCGGCCAGATCAGCAGTTTCGAGGAAGAACGTGATGCTCTGTCCAGTAGCGCCTTCGACATCGGCCAGAGTTCTAAGTGTGAGGCCGGGCAGCTCTTCAACTGCTTTCCGAATCCGCCTGTTATGGCGCCGCATGGCTGCCAGGTTGCTCTCCAGTTTTCGGAGCTGGGCAAGGGCGAACGCACCGTGCATTTCGCTCATACGGTACACTTCCGCGCAGAAATTCTTCTCCGCAACGTTGTTCCAACGATTGATCCCGTGGTCGTGTGCCCGTACCGCCCTGTCGAACAACTCTTCGTCGTTGGTCGTTACCACACCACCTTCACCTGCGGTGATTACCTTCTGGAATTGCAGGCTGTACGCATTGACATCCCCCATGGAACCTACGCGACGACCTTTGTAGGTTGCCCCGGCAGACTGAGCCGAATCCTCCATGATCTTCACTCCATGCTTCTTTCCGATCTCCAGAATGGGATCCATGTCAGCCGCGCCACCCAGAATATGCACCGGCATTATTGCCGCAGTTCTCTTCGTGATCTTGCGTTCCACATCGGCCGGATCGAGACCGATATCGGTACCCACATTCGCAAAAACCGGCCGCGCCCTCGACATGACAACCGCACCGGCGCACGCTATGAATGTGACTGCCGGCACTATCACCTCATCGCCGGGCCCGACGCCGGCTGCCGCGAGCGCAACTTTGAGCGCTGCGGTTCCGGAGGTGACCCCGAGCGCGTGTTTGACGCCCATGAATTCCTCGAACTCCGCTTCGAACTGCTCCGTTTTCTTCCTGAGGTCAGGCCCGTAAAAACGGAACGGTGAATGGGCGTCGAGTACCTCCAGCACCTGCTCCTTTTCCTCTTCTCCAATGATACATTCACCGGGATTCGCGGGAGGCATGGGTTTCGTTCGGACCGGTGTTCCGCCATGGATCGCCAGTTTTTCTGACATTTGTGACTCGCTTTCGTTTCAGTTTGGAAACATTTGACATTTACACACAAGATACCGTAAAAGGATACCGTCTATGGTGGCGAATAGCCGAGAAGCTGCATTGCCGCGCCAACGAGAACAAACGAGCCGCATACAACCCACGCGCTGTCTGATCCGGCATCCTTCAGTCTGTCCAGGGCGGTTGAGATGGTATCCGCCCGTTCGACACGAGTGTGAACCCGCGACCACGCATCATACATCCTGTCCAGGGACATCGCTCTAGGTCCAGACATAGGAACGATTACCACGTTCCCGGCCACGGGCGCCAGGATTTTTGCGATTCCTTCGACCTGTTTGTCGGATGCGCAACTGAAGACCAGGGTCACCCGCTTGCCCGCGAACGTCTGACGAATCCCCTCTGCAAGGCACGCAGCCGATTCAGGCGTGTGGGCAACGTCCAGCATACAGGGAGGGCGTGTCGGCAGCACCTGCATGCGCCCGGGTAAAATCGTCTCGGACGCTACCTTTCGAACAACAGCCTCACCCGGCACACAACCGATTTCGTCAAGTGCCGCCAGAGCGGTGGCGAAATTGTGGCGTTGATGGACGCCCTGCATCTTCAGAGCCACCCCGTCGACAGATCGTGCCTTCAACCGAACTGCCCAGGGTTCCCCTGTTTCGTCAAACGTAATGTCGCGTCCGACCCAGGTACTCGGTGCATGCTTTCCCGCCGCCACGCGCGCAATCACGGCGGCCGCTTCGGGCTTCTGTTCCGCCACTACGACGGGGACCTGCTCCTTAATGATCCCGGCTTTTTCCGCGGCAATCGCTTCTACTGTCGGGCCCAGAAAGCGCGTATGCTCCAGCGCAATCGGTGTTATCACGGAAACTTTCGGAAGGAGTACGTTCGTCGCGTCGAGGCGGCCGCCCATACCCACCTCGATGACGGCAATTTCGACTTCGCTCCGACGGAATGCTTCAAAACCGATGGCAGTGAGGAGATCGAAGAACGAGAGACGGTCGTCCGGGTGATCTGCCTGCCATCTGGCAACGTGCGGCTGGATTTCCGTGGTGATGTCCGCAAACAATGACTCGCTGATTCTGGCGCCGTTGACTCGAATCCGCTCACGAAAATCCACCAGGTGGGGCGAGGTGAACAGCCCGGTTCTGATTCCAGAAGCACGGAGAAGGGCCTCACAATAGATCGCGACGGAGCCTTTGCCTTTGGTGCCCGCGATGTGCACGGAGTCGAACGACCGGAACGGTTCCCGCATGGTCGCCATGAGCGATTGAACGCGGTCGAGCTTGAAGGCGGTTGCGTACGAAAAATCGGGGGACTTCTCGTAGTCAATCAGTGCATTGAGGTAACGCGTTGCTTCAGAAAACGTCATCGGATCAGAGTGTCATGGTGAGTGGGAACAACGGCAAAAACCGAAAGGGCTCATCCAAAACCTGCACGATCTCGGTGTTTGGGTCAACAACCTCCCGACGCCGAATCGCGGCGAGTTTTCTCGCACGAGGGCTGCCGGTGCCTGCCGTATTCCCCGTGGACATGTTCCGCGGAAGGAAACGGACCACACCCCGATGCCAACGGCAGACAGAGGCTTGCTTACGGCTTCCACTCCCGGCGCCGCAAGATCAGGCCCTGAAGAGTTCGCCAAGGCGTTTACCGAGGAATCTTCCGGCGACAATCAGACTCGTGGCGAGGAGCACCATTCCGAGCAATCCCATCGCGCTGGCAACGTATGGCCCATCCGCAACACGAAGACTCATCGCGTAGATGGCCTTTGTAATCGGATAGAACTCCTCTTTCGCCGCGAGAATCAGGCTGTCTGAGACCTCCAGCATGGCGAACGAGAAGGCGAGCACCGACCCGGCAACGATGTTTGCGAACACGAGCGGGAGCGTGATTCGTCTCAACGTTCGGAGCGGTCCCGCACCGAGGTTCAGCGACGCCTCTTCCAGAGTTTCGCTCGTTTGCTGAAGTCCGGCGTACGCAGCCCGCACCATGTAAGGAAGTCGCCGAATTGCGTACGCGATGATGAGAAGAGGCATGGGGTTTCGTTTGATGTCCAGAAACGAGCCACTGAATGCGGCGACGTAGCCGAAGGCGAGAACCAGCCCGGGCAACGCGAGCGGCAGCATGGCCAGCCCGTCCAAAACGTCCCGGCCGATGAAGCGCTTCCTCGCGAGGAAATAGGCAATCGTCACGCCGAGGGCCACATCCACCAGAGTGCTGAGCGAACTGAGAAACAGGCTGTTCCTAATACTCGACAGAGTAAGGGGATGGGTGAATACGCGCCCGATGTACACGGTGGTGTAACTGGAAGGAAGAATGGTCATGAACCACGTATCGGCTATGGCGGAAAGAACCACGCTTGCGTGGGGAACAAGGGCACATCCGATGACGGCTGCGATCGAGACCCATACCACAGGCACCCATCGCCGGGGAAGCGGGGAAGACGACCCCTGGACGTGGCCCCGAGCCATCATCTGGTAATTGCTCGATCCAAGCACCTTCTTGCTTATCGCGAAGAATACGACGGTCATCGCGAGAACGAGAACAACGAGCGCGAAGCCCATCGGGTTTTCGTGGATGTCGCTCACTGCCTCGAAGATTCTTACCGGTACTACGCGGGAGTAGTTGAAAATGAGGGGAGTACCGAGGTCCGTGAACGCCCAGATGAACACGATGATCGCGCCGGCGAAGTAACCCGGCAGCATAAGAGGGAAGGTAACGGAACGAAACAGCCTGAAACCCGAAGCCCCCATGTTTCTGCCCGCTTCTTCGAGACTCGGATCGACGTTGGCGAGAGCCGCCGCCACGTTAAGGTACATGATCGGATAGAGGTGCAGAACGCTCAGCAACACTACCGCCCAGAAACCCGTACCGAGCCAGTCGAACGGGTCTCGCGGAGACATGAGGCCGATTCTGATCAGGAGCAGGTTGACGGAACCGAATTTGGCAAGAAGCTGCTGCATGCCGACTGCGCCGACGAACGGCGGCATCACCATGGGAACAAGCAAAAGGCCGTTCAGCAGCGGCTTCCCGGGGAAATCCCTTCTCACCATCACGAATGAAATCGGCAGCGCGATGACGGTTGTCACGGCGGCAACGGTTATGGCCAGCATCGTGCTGTTGATGATGGCCTCCCGGTGAACCGGGTTGGTGAACATCAGCCTGAAGAACTCAAGCGTGAACACACCCTCACGGTAGAAGGCACTCTCCAGAACGTATCCCACGGGGTATACGAGAAACACGGCGAACACGCCGAAAAGGAGCACCAGGAAGACTGCAGATGCGGGGGTCAAGGTTTTACTGCCCATGTCGAGATCCTACTGTGTATACTGTCTGTTGCCGCCGTATTCCCCGCGGATCACCGCCCGGTATTTATCCCGCGCAAATGCCGTCCATTGCGAGAGATACACATTTCGAATGGCGGGGTCTTTCCATTGTTCCGCCAACGCAAGCGCCTCTTCCGGCGACACTGGTTGCGAGGCAAGAAGAGACAGCCCTTCCTCGGGCATACCGCGCTGGCGGAGCGCTTCCCACGCCTGTTCCAGCTCACGGTGAGAGTCGATCAGCTGCGCGCCGATAAGGTCATTCACCACTGACCATCGTCGCGAACCGAGGCCAGAGTCGTACTGAAAGGTTATTCGCCACGAGAAAGGGTTCTCGTCCACGGCGATGTGTTCGGGATAGCGCTCATACAGGTCCGGCATTACGGTGAAGCGATTGAGCTGGTTTTTCAAAGGACCGCCCGGCGCGCCTTTTTTGAACGACCACAGGCGTTGGCCAGGTTCGCTCATCACGAATGTCACGAACTCCTTCGCCAGATTCAGATGTGGTGCACCGCGGAGAATGCAGATGGCATCGGGGTTGACCGCCGTAAGGTTGACCGGATAGACGAAACTCAACTCACTCGAACCAACGTGTGTAACTTCGGACCACGCGTAGAAATCGATGCACATCCCGGCGACAGCGTCGCCGCGCGCCACGGAGAGAGGTATTTCAGCGGCGCCGCGCGCGAACGATCGGGTGTTGGCGGCTATCGCGGTGATGGTCTTCCAGCCTTCCTCCCACCCGTAAGCCTGGAGCATCAGTTCGTACGCCATGTGGATGCTTCCCGAGAGCCTGGGATCACCCGCTCCAATCCAGCCGCGCCATGCCGGATCGCCCATTTCCTTCCACGTGTGAGGCGCGAACCTTCCGAGTCGTCTGGCAACAGCTTTGTTGAACACAATTCCGAACCCGGACATGGTCGCGCCGTACCACCTGCCAGTGGAGTCGTACATCGGCATGCCGGCAAAATGGGCTGGAATTCTTTTCAGCACTGAATCGGGAAGCGTGAATGGATGTGTTACGCCGTCCTTGACAAGTTTGAGGTACGGGTCGACGCCGCCCCCAAACATGAGATCGATACCGATTCCTTCCGGCGAGTTCTTGTATTCGGAACTGATGAACCGAAGAATCTGCGATGTTCCCCCTTGATCAAGCCATGTAATGTCCACGGATCGACCGGTTTTCGCCTTCCAGTACTCTGCGAATCCTCGTTCAAATTCCTGCTGGATACCTTCCCAATGAGGAGAAAGAATCACAAGTTCGTCGTCCGCCCGTCCCGCCGCCGAACACCCGGCCACTACTGCGGCTGGCACGCAGAAGAGCACCCACGTCAGCGTCGTGCTCCAGAACCTGCGGGCACGCGTTCCGCCGAACCGCATGATGTACGTGACCTTGCCTGTGTCCGACACCTCAGCCTCCATTGCTCGTGTCCGGCGGCAACGCAATCGCGTCCTCGGAACGGAACGTCAGGTGAACCTCCTCACCGGTGCGGGCGCGCGGCCGCGCGGGATTAGCCTCCACGCTGCGAACGAGTTTGCCATCGGCCAAGCGCACGACGTACTGCTCTGTGTCGCCAAGGTATATGATGGATTGGACAACGCCGCGCAGAATTCCCCCTGGCAAGGCTTCCTCCGCCCCTCGGACACTTACCGCCTCCGGACGGATCGATACTGACACTTTGCCCGGTTCCGCAGTACTGCTCTTTCTCGCCACCCGAAGGACGCCGTAAGGCGTGTCCACTTGCAGTTCTGCACCTGAGGACCCGTCGGGCAAGAGCGTGCCGGGGAAAAGATTGGTTTCCCCGATGAAGCCCGCGACAAAGACGTTTTCAGGTGTCACGTACACCTGACGTGGCGCTCCCGTTTGCTCGATTCGTCCGCGATTCATCACGGCGAGTCGATCAGCCATGGACAACGCTTCTTTCTGGTCGTGCGTGACATAAATCATAGTCAAGCCCAACTCGTCGTGTATTCTGCGAATCTCCTCGCGCATTTCGAGCCTGAGTTTGGCATCCAGATTGGAGAGCGGTTCGTCCAGAAGCACTGCTTCGGGTTCAATTACCAGGGCCCTCGCGAGAGCCACGCGCTGCTGTTGCCCTCCGGACAATTGATTCGGCGAGCGGCCAGCGAGGGAATCCATCCTCACCATTTCCAGCGCCCTCATGACCCGATCTTGTTTCTCCGTTACGGGTACCTTCCGAACCTCGAGTCCGTACGCCACGTTCTCCGCCACCGAGAGATGTGGCCACAGCGCGTAATTCTGGAACACCATACCCGTGTTCCGCTTGTGAGGAGGCACGCCTGTCATGTCTCGACCGTCGAACAGAATGCGCCCCTCGTCCACTTCGTAGAAACCTGCGATCATCCGTAGAAGCGTCGTTTTCCCGCAGCCCGAAGGTCCAAGGAGAAAAAACAACTCGCCGCGGGCAATATTCAGGGTCACCCGATCGACGGCGCGGGCGCTCCCGAAAGTTTTCGTCACATCTTCAAGTTGAACACTTACCATCCTTTGACTCCGCGTGAAAACCGTGTCATTCTCAGATTCGAAGGCCAAATATGTTCCGCGTATTCGATTCGGTCGCCCTTCGCTTGCCCGTTTTCCGGCGGTGGCACCGCCCGCACGCAGGAACGCCCGCATCCAGCGTAACAACCCACGTTCCGGTTTCCCAGCGTGCTGAGGCAGCTCCCCGCCATTGGGCATTTCCCTTCAGACCCACAACCCTCGCCTCCGCGCGATCCCGTGAACGAAGTGTTACCTCCGTAGTCTCCCCGAACTCCCGAACCGCACTTACTTCGATTCCACCCTCTGCGAGAAACCCATGAAATGACGCGTCAAGCCAGGTTTCGGGGACCGCTGGAAACAATCTGATCGTCCCGCCCCATGATTGAAGCATCATTTCGGTGACCGCCGATGTTGCGGCGCATTCCGCTTCCATGGTGAACGGTGAGTAGTGATACTGACAGATTCCGTTTCCGCGCCAATCACCGTTTGCGTGGCACCCGTTCGGCAATACGAACGATTCGATGTACAGCTTCAGCATGTACTCCGCCATGCAGGCTCGCCCGACCCGGCTCGCAATGAGGGAGACGTAGGGGAATGACCAGCCGGTCCATTCCCCCATGCCCTTTCGCTCCAGTTGTGCCAGTGAAACCTCGATACATTTCCTGTCTTCCTCGGTACCTTCCGCTGACATATCGTGCATGGGAAACACAGGCATTAGATGCGAAGGGTGACGGTGGCTCTCGGAGAGCGGCACGCCCTCCATCAGCATCAAACCGCCTGCCGGATCGCGTGGATACGGTGCCAGGGACTCCGCGACAACCTTCCAGCGGGTTTGCATCTCGCCAGTCACGCGCAGTTCGCGCGCGCTCTCATCCAACCAGAGACAGAGATTGCGGATGAGGGAAAGATCGATCACCGGATCTCGACCCCATGCCTCAGGCAGGTTGCCGTTCCACTCCGGCGAGTGAGACAGCGGAACATGCAGATACCCGTCGGTCCCCTTCTCCAGATACCCTTCCCAGAATGCGAAGCACAACTGAAAAAAGGGGAACGCCTTTTCACGAAGGAAGTTCCGGTCTCCCGAGTATCGCCAGTGAAGCCACAGGTGGTGTGCAAGCCATGTTGCTGCTCCCGGCCAGTACTGGACAGTTCCCCAGCCCGGAACCGGCACCCCGTTGGGTGCGAGGGCCGTTTCTATCCGAACGCCATCCCACCCGAAGAAACTTCGTGTTCTTTGGCGCGCTGGTTCGGTGATACTTTCAATCCACTGGAGCAAAGGGAGGCCTATTTCCAGGTGATTTGTGGCATACACCGGCCAGTACGTTTCCTGAATGTTCATGTTGGCGTGGTAATCGCCGCGCCAGGGCGGCAGGACTCCGTCGGTTACCCAGAGACCTTGGAGATTGGCCGGCAGGTTTCCCGGGCGGGATGATGACGCGAGTTTGTAAAGCCCATAATACCAGAGCGTTTCGAGCCTCTTTTCCGGAACCGTAATGCTGGAACGAGACCAGAAATCACTCCACCACTCCCGGTGGCGACGCTTGAGAGAATACGTACTTGTAGCCGCGCGCAGCCTGTCTGCAGCGACAGAGACGGGATCATCGCCGTCAGCACTGGTTGCAACGGTGCACCGTACTACAAATCCTCCTGCGGATGGCGCACAATGCCATGCAACGACTGCCGTTGTGCCGTCCGGGAAACGTTGTACGGCGGCAGTAATATCATATATCTGAAGCGAGTCGCAGGGCTGGATTCCAAGGGAGGCCGCCTGGCCCGGATTGAGATCCCGGAACGACCGCCAGAACACAAGAGGGGATGCCGACTCACCGTAACATTCGACCACCACCACCGGCGCGTGGGCACACACAAAAACCTTCACTCTGTTCCCACCGAAGGTCGCACTGAACTCTGCCTTTTTCAGAGAGAGCCTGCCACGGAAACCGTTGCCATTCGAACTGGTTCCCCGAAACTCAATTTCGAGCCTTCCCAGAGGCAACTTGGTCGGAGTTGGAGCCGGAGGATTCAGGTTCCTTTCCACCGTCGCATTCAGAGTTTCCCAATCCTCTTCTTGCGCAAGCTTCTTCAGGTTCTGCCACGTGAACGACGGATCGTCAGGCCCCGGAGGCACGCGCAGATCCCAAAGATCGTCGCGATCGAGAGTGAGGCGGAGAGGATTTCCATCCCCCCAGACCATTACACCGAGTTGGCCGTTACCGAGAGGAGCACCGGTATTCCACTCGTCTGAAGCTCGTTCGTAGAGCAGATCATGTCTGGGCAAAGGTTGAGAAGCACCCGCGTCCACCGTGAGATCCCCGCAAGTTGTATGTATGTGAGAAGCCTTCACTCTTTGAACAGACGGCCGCGCGCCAATCCTAACCCCGCAGGCCGAAGACATTTCGCGGCTGAGGTTCTCTGGCAAAGGCGTTTGGCAATTTCCGCGCAATCTGCCGTGCGGTCGCGGGAGTCGCAGGTCGCAGAGCGACCGACCAGAGTCCGTGGTTCCAGATCGCGCTTCTCACGCCAGTCCACTGCGCCGTTGAATCCAACCCGACGACACTGATTTCCGTGGCAACCGGACACTGGAACGTCGCCTGTTCGACAGTGCCTGCCCTGCGTACCGCACTGACAAACACGTTGCCCTCCGCGAGGAGCCCGGAGAATGCAGCATCGGGCCACGACGCGGGCACCGCGGGAAACAGTCGTATCTTGCCGCCCCACGATTGCACAAGCATCTCCGTGAGAGCCGCCGTTGCGGCGCATTCCGCTTCCATCGTGAATGGCTCATAGTGGAAGATACAGATTCCGTTCTTGCGCCAGTCACCGTTCACGTGGAGGCCATTCGGCAGCACAAAGGAATCGAGATAAAGGCGGAGCATGGTGGCAGCCATTTCGCCCCTGCCAATGCGGCTTGCGATCAAGGATGCCCACGGGAAAGACCAGCCGGTCCATTCGGCCATCCCTTTTCGTTCCAGATCCGTTATCGACGCATCGATACACCGGCGGTCGTCATCGGTACCCTCAATGTGCACATCGCCCAGCGGGAACAAGGGCATGAGGTGTGAATGGTGCCGGTGGCTACAAGGAAGCGGCTCTCCCTCCATAACCATCAGGGCGCCGGATTCATCCTTTGGATACGGCACCAGCCGGGCGGCGATTCCCTGCCAGGCATGCCTCTCCCTGGCGTCGAGATTCAGCACAGAGGAGCTCTCCATAAGCCACGCACACAGATTCCTGATGAGAGAAAGGTCTATCACCGTGTCCCTGCCCCACGCGGAAGGCGCGTTCCCTCCCAACTCCGGGGAGTAGGAAAGCGGCACGTG
>JAKPPK010000133.1 GCA_029547385.1 Candidatus Latescibacterota bacterium | reverse complement strand
GGGGTGCATAAGGGGAATTGCGCTGAGAGCCGGAATCGCGAAAAACGTCAATAGGAGATTTTGGAGGGATTTTGTATCTTTGAGCTGAAGCTGGGCGGAATGGGAAGGCCCGGCAGCAAACTACCAAGTTCAAGGACGAACGACGATGGCACAAGCGAAGCTTACCGAGCAGGAGTGGGAGACGTTTCTGGGTCTGGCGGATCGGTTGGGAATCAACGTGCGGGACCTCCTTAAGGAGGATGTGCGGTTTCATGCGATGGAGTCGGCCGGGCATGCGTTGGGTCGAGTCGTCGCTCGCGCAACGACTGAGCGGTTGACGCTCGCTCGGGCGCAGCGCCTCTCAGAGCCGCAACCGTGCCCGACGTGCGGTCGTCGGTGTCCGGTCGTGCATCGGGAGCGAGAATTGGAGACCATCGATGGGCCGATTAAGCTCCACGAAGCGGCCTGCGATTGCCCGGCCTGCCGCCGGGCTTTTTTTCCCTCAGCGTCCTGCGTTGGGCCTGGACCAACGGAGCTATAGTGCCGCCGTGTTGGACAAGATCGTCTCCGCCAATGCGGAACACAAGTCGGCGGGCAAGGCCCAGAAGATGTTGAAGAAACTGGCGGAGATTTCGATCAGCGTTCCCGAGATCATGGACCTCAGCGGCATGATCGGGCAAGAGTTGGCAGAACATCTCCGGCAGCAAGCCACCGCGCATGCCGGACAAACCCTGCGGCCCCGTTATGCTGAGCCGCCCCGTGTGGCGGCTGTGTCCGTGGATGGCGGTCGGATTATGACGCGAGCGACCGCGGGACGCGGTGTGCATGAGCAGGCTTGGAAAGAAACGAAAAACGGCTGCCTGATGACCATGAGCAGTTCTCCCTCGGAACACGATCCACACCCGGAGTTGCCTGCCTGTTTCTCCGAGCGTTCCTACGTCGAACAACTGGTCCGCGACGTGCATTCCAGCGTGACGGGCGAGCCTGAGAAAAGCCCGGAAAAGCCGACGATTTCTGCGGAAACGGTGGCCGTCACGGTACCCTCGGACAAGCCATCGGGCACGGACCCAGCCGGCTGCCGATCGCAGAAATCGTGGCGTCCCGAACGGCTGGTGCGGACGTGCGTCAGCAGCATGGTTTCCAGCGACAAGTTCGGCCCGCTGGTGGCTGGCGAAGCGCAGCGGCGCGGCTTCTATCAAGCGGCGCGACGTGCATTTCTTGGGGACGGCCAAACGTGGAACTGGACACTTCAGGCAACCCACTTCCCTGACTTCGTGGCCATCACCGATTTCGTCCATCCGCTGGGCTACGTCTACGACGCGGCCAAGATCCTCGCGCCGGCTGATCCCTGGCCGCTGTACCTCCGCGCCGCCACGGCTTGTTGGCAAGGACGCGCGGTGGACTTCCTGAATGAGCTTCGCACATGGCAAGCCGCGCACCCGGCTCCGCCGGAGGGGAAACTGCCGGACGATGATCCGCGGTCGATCGTCCAGGGTACGGTCACTTACCTGGAGAACAACCAACAGCGCATGAACTACCCTGACTATCGTCGTCAGGGACTGCCTGTCTCTACGTCCATGATTGAGTCGCTCATCAAGGAGATGAACTACCGCGTCAAGGGAACGGAGAAGTTCTGGAACCGCCCTGAAGGAGCCGAGCAGATTCTGCAAATCCGCGCCGC
>JAKPPK010000118.1 GCA_029547385.1 Candidatus Latescibacterota bacterium | reverse complement strand
GCGACGTGCAGCGCCGCCAGCAGCGAGTGCCCGTGCGCCACGACTGGCACCTCGAAGGCCGAGGCCAGCGCGCAGATCTTCACCAGTTCGGTGACGCCGCCCGTCCAATCGGGATCGGTCTGTACGAAGTCAATGGCCTGGTTGACCAGCAACTCCTTCACCTGCCAGCGTGTGTAGACGTGCTCGCCCGTCGCCAGGGGAACGCGCGCTGCGCCCTTGAGCCGCTGGAAACTGCCGACGCGCTCCGGCGGCAGCGGCTCCTCGACCCAGGTGACGTTGAGCAGGTTGAGGTGGTGGAGCATCTGGGCAGCGTATTGCGCGTCCCAGCCCATGTAAGCGTCGAACATTAGCGGATAGTACGGCCCCAATGCCTCGCGCAGCGCGTAGGCCAGCGCCACGTTCTTCGCCATGCCGGCTTCGCCGTCGCCGGGACCGTAGCGGAAGAACCACTTCTGCGCGGCGTAGCCCTGATCCCGAAACTCCAGCGCGATTTTAGCGGCGTCTTCCGGTTCGATGCTGTAGCCGAGCATGCTCGCGTAGGCGGGAACCGCGCTGCGCGTCGGCCCGCCGAGCAGGCGGTAGAGCGGCTGATTCCACGCCTTGCCCTTGAGGTCCCACAGCGCGCAATCCACCACGCTCACGCCGGTCATAAACATCCCGGAGCGCCCGTGCCGGTGCAGGCGGATCATCTGATCGTAGAGCAGCTCCGTCGCCAGCGGATCACGCCCGACAAGGAAAGGCCGCAGGAACTTGTGGATGATGAATGCCTGGTAATCCTCGATGGGGCCAAAAAGCCCAGTCACGCCCTCGTCGGTGAGGATTTCGACGTAGATTTCGCTGATGATCTCCGGCCCTTCGTCGCGCCGCCGACCGGACATCGTCTGCGCGTTGAACTCCGGGTAGATGTCCATCATCTGCGCCTGCCGGTCACCCGGCGGAAAGTACGGCCCGGTGTACGCGCCTCGCACTTTGAAGAGGGAAACGTCGGTGATTTTCATAAGACCTCCTTGAGGATGATGCAAGATGCAAGATTTATGTTCTTGCTTCTTGCATCTTGCCTCTTTCAAAAAGTATGTCGCGATTATGTAAATCGCGCTACGGCAAGGCTTTTTCGTAAAACGTGACGCCCACGCGCTGGATGTGCTCGACCACATCGACGTCGCTGATGTCGCTGAAGATAGACAGGTCAATGGTGTAGGGCAATAACAGGTCGTCGAGGTCGTCCATGATGCGGTACAGCACGTTGCGTGTCAACTCCGCGCCGCCGTGGAGCGTCAGGTCAATGTCTGAGCCATTCTTGTAATTGCCTTTGGCGCGGGAGCCGTACAACACGGCTTTTTCCACTTGCGGGTAGTCGGCGAAGACGCCGCAGATTTTTTCGATGGTGGATTCTTTCAGGCCAAAGCGGAGGGTCATCTCTCTTTATTCCTCAAGGATTCCAGAGTAGCCTGGAGTCGGACAAATTCGGGAAAATACCGGTGGGTCACAGCCGTAGCGATCTGTTCGGCGATTTCTTCGTTGTAGGTGTGCGTCGTGAGCGTGCGGCTTTTAAGCATATCCATCCAGGTATCGCCGTCTTCGATCAAACCGCGCCGGAAAGCCAGACGAAAGGTGTCGCGGCTGCCGTGAATATCGGTTTCGCCTTGCGCTTCCAGGTAGTCTTTCAACGTGTTCCAGGCTAACTCGTAGGTATATTCAAATGCCTGGATCAAGCCTTGTTTTTCCAGTTCGTTCAGTTCGCCCTTTTCGATGAACTTGGTCAACTGGCTCAACGCTTTTGTAAAGTGATTGAGACGTTGAATCCAGCGAATATCTTGTGCGTTCATAAAGATAACCTCCGACTCTCCACATAATACTTGAAGGCTTCCACTGGCTCCGGTGCAGGAATGGGGTAGTACTGCGCTTCATACGCCTCGACGAGCGCGATCAACATCTCCAAGCGATCCCCATCTGGTGTGTTCGACGCAGCATCGAACAGGCGCTCAATCTCCGCCAGTGCTGCTTTGTAGTCTGTTTCTGTGCGAATGGGTCGAATGTCCATAATCCCGTTTTGGGAGTAAGTTGTTTCGCTATCCGTCACTCGTTTGCCTCTGAAAACTCCCACTGGAATAGAATGGCCTTCACTTCACCG
>JAKPPK010000092.1 GCA_029547385.1 Candidatus Latescibacterota bacterium | reverse complement strand
TGACGATTTCGCCCCGCACGAAACGGCTCTGAAACCCGGAGAGACATTCCGCATTGGCACGACGGGAGGGCGTTCCTCCAACGGGGCTTTGCCGTTCTTCAGCCTGCACACAGACAAGGAGCGGGTGATCGGCGGCATCGGGTGGACAGGAAACTGGCGGTGCACGTTCGCCGCGAACGAAACCGGCGGAGTGCGCGTGTCGGCGGGAATGCAGAAGACCCATCTGTCGCTTCTGCCCGGCGAGAAGATTCGATCACCCCGCATTTTGTTGCTCTTCTGGAATGGAGAACCCATTGACGGGCAGAATGCTCTCAGACGCTTCCTTCTCGCCCACCATACGCCGCTCGCGGCTGGAAACCCGCCGGAAGTGCCTCTCTCGTTTGTGGGGTGGGGCGAAAACCGCAGCGAGCGGCAAATCGCAAAGGCGCGCTGGTTTGCGTTACAGGAAATCCCTCTCGACAACTACTGGATCGACGCGGGATGGCACGGCGATGCAGAATTCTGCGACAAGGCCACCGTGTTCAACACCAACTGGGGCGCGCACGTCGGAAACTGGTGGCCGAACAGGAGCAATTACCCCGAGGGGATGGCACCGATCGGGAAGGTAACCCGCGAACTCGGAATGAAATTCACACTTTGGTTTGAGCCGGAGCGCGTGTTCAAGGGGACCTTTCTTACCCGGCACCACCCTGAGTGGCTTTCCGGACCCATTGGAGACAACTGGCTGTTTGATCTGGGAAACCGCGAAGCGCGCGCAGGACTGGTCGACATCATCTCATCCGTGATTACCGAAGGCGGGATAACCGTCTACCGGCAGGATTTCAACATGGATCCCGAACCGTTCTGGAATTCCATGGATACGCCTGAACGAGTCGGAATGGCTGAAATCCGGCATATTGAGGGCTTGTACGCATTCTGGGACGAGCTCATGGACCGCCATCCAGGGTTGCTGATCGACAATTGCTCCAGCGGCGGGAGACGCATCGACCTCGAAACAATCTCCCGGAGTATCCCGCTCTGGAGAAGCGATTATCAGTGCTATCCCGATTTTGATCCGATCGGGATGCAGGGGCAGACACACGGCCTTTCTCTGTGGGTTCCCCTGAGTGCGGGGTGTTGCGACAGGCCTGACACGTATGCATTCCGGAGCACGCTCATTCCGGGGGCCACACTGACTACTACCGTCGCCCGCCCCGATGAACCTGAAGGGTATCGGACACCCTGGGATGCGTTTCCCGTAGAGTGGCTTCAAACCATGGCGAAACAGTATCAGGAGCTGAAGCCCTACGCGCTCGGAGATTTTTACCCGCTCATCTCTTTCAGCCTCGCGGACGATGTGTGGGCGGTATGGCAGTTCCATCGTGCGGACCTCGAATCAGGCGTCATCCTTGCATTCCGTCGCCAGAACAGCCCGTATCCGGAAATGCGTGTTCCCCTGAAAGGAGTCCTCCCGAACGCCCGGTATCGTATCCAGTCGTACGACGGGCCGGGCGCACGAATCTGGAGAAGCGGCGATCTCACCGCCGAGGGATTCTCCATCATTATCGGCGAAAGACCTGGCTCCCGCCTGTTTCGTTACGAGCTCGCCGAAAAGGCGTGATGACTGCAAAAAAAGAAGCGGGAGACTCGTTCAACGAGTCTCCCGCTTCTGATTGGTCCCGATCGAACGCGTTTTCAGATCGATCGGTGAACGATCCCAAACTCCTTCTCACTTTCCTCGATCAGTTCGCACATCTTTTTCAGCTCTTCCATGCGCTCCGGTGTGAAGTCCTTGGAAGGATTGCGGGTGAAATGCTTCATGGGAACGCCCATCATACTGACCGCGACCTTGGCCGATTTCACGTACCCATCGGACATCATTTCGTCTATCTGGATGATCCGCTGCTGGAGGCGTTCTGCCGTTTCGAGGTCCCCCGCATCGAACAGATCAAAAAGCTTCTGGAAAAGACTGGGGCACACATTTGATGAGGTGTTGATGCCCCCGGTCGCGCCGAGTTTGCAGGAATCCAGCAACGTCGGGGTGTGTGCCTGCATGATCTTGATCGTCCCCTTCGCCGCGGCAATCTTCTTCGCAACTTTCGCGAGGTCGCACGTGGTGTCCTTGATCCCTATGAATCTTTCGGTCGCTCCGAGCGCCGCGAACGCTTCCGGAGAGAACTTGTAATTGGTCCCGCCCGGCATTTCATACGCGTACAGCGGATAATTGACGGCATCGTGGATCTTCATGAGATAATCCAACATCAAGTCGTCCTGGGGCGGGATCGTGCGGGGTGTAGTAATGAAACAGCCGTCCACGCCCGTGTCTGCCATCCGCTTCGTCATGTTGATGTTCTTGGTGAGGTCGTCGTCCGGGTAGTTGGTACTCCCGGCCAGGATATGAATCCTCCCGTTCGCTCGTTTCACCGCGGCCTTCGCCATCTGAATGGCTTCGTCCTCGGTCAGCTTCCAGTATTCGCTCGACCCGCACACGACAAAAAGACCGGTGACATTCCGCTCAATGTGCCAGTCAATCAGTCTGTCGTAGGCGTACCAGTCAATCGACAAGTCCTCGTTGAACGGCGTAATAAGAGGCGGAACAATCCCGTACGCCGGTTTGAAATTCTTCACTGCGAAATCCTCCCGCGGCAGGGGCAAGGAACCAGAATACTGTTCAGGGAAATGCATCCACCCGCCGGTGCCGCACGGCCGTCAGGTGATTTCCATGTATGAAAGATGAAGCGCATTCAAGAATGGGTCAACCAAGGGCCCCACGGTTGTTCATACAGCGAATGTTGTGGCCGGTCGGGAATCCACTAAAGGGGCATCATTCCCCCAGTTCCGCCAGAAAACGCGATTCGTCCCAGATCTCGATTCCAAGTTGCGTTGCTTTCGCCAGCTTGGAGCCCGCACCGGGTCCCGCCACAACAATGGAGGTTTTTCGGCTCACTGAGTCCGTCACTGTTCCTCCTTTTGCACGGATACGTTCCGCCGCATCGTCGCGCGTGAATCGTTCCAGCGCACCCGTAAGAACAAACGTCATCCCCGTGAACTTTCCCGGTGGCGGTGCCTCCGATGCCTGATTCTCCTTGGATTCCGTCTGCAGACCATGGGCTTTCAACCGTTCTACAAGTCTGCGGTTCTCCTCTACGCGGAAGAAGTCCACGATACTCTCTGCCACAACGGGTCCGACATCCTCTACTTCCATGAACGATTCCACCGAAGCGCTCATCATTGTATCGATGGAACGGAAACGCCGGCAGAGCGCCCGCGCTGTTGTTTCACCCACGTTTCGGATACCGAGAGCATAGACAAACGCGGGAAACGGTCGCGATTTTGAAGCCTGAATCGCGGCAACGAGGTTCGTGGCCGATTTCTCTCCCATACGCTCGAGCGTCGCTATCCGCTCAGCCTCGAGCTCATACAAATCTGCGGCGTTGTGAATCAGGCCCGTATTCACCAGTTGATCCACCACCGCCGGCCCCAGCCCCTCGATGTCCATCGCCGGCCGGCTGGCGAAATGGAGAATCCTTCCGCGAACCTGCGCCGGGCACGCCGCATTCTCACATCGCGTGATCGCATCCTCCGCTCCACGAAACAGAATTGCGCCACACACCGGGCACGCGGTCGGAAATTCAAAAGGAACCGATGTCGGTGGCCGTTTTTCGAGGACCACGCCGCTGACTTTCGGGATCACGTCCCCGCCTCGTTCCACGATTACGGTGTCGCCGGGCCGGATATCCTTGCGCCGTATTTCGTCGGCATTGTGCAGTGTCGCCCGGCTGATCGTTATCCCGCCGACGAGAACCGGTTCCAGAATCGCCACGGGTGTCACCGCTCCGGTTCGGCCAACCTGCAGTCCGATTTCGAGGAGAGTCGTTTCGGCTTTTCGCGCCCGAAATTTGTACGCGATCATGAAGCGCGGACTCTTGGACGTGTAGCCAAGCTGTTCCTGAAAATCCAGCCGGTTCACCTTGACCACGACGCCGTCTATTTCGTAGGGCAGGGCGTCGCGTTTCTCCTCCCATTCTTCGCAGAACAGAAGCACTTCGGAGAACGACCTGCACAGCCGCCGATGCTCACTTACAACGAAACCCAGATTCTGAAGTAATTCGAGCGCGTGCCACTGCGTGCCACCATCATTGTGCCGGTCATCCAGCCAGTACGCAACAAAGGCGAGCGGACGGCGTGCCACTTCCTTCGGGTCCATAAGTTTGAGAGTTCCTGCGGCAGCGTTACGCGGATTCGCGAAGGCTTTTTCGCCGGCCTCGATGCGAGCTTCATTCATCCTTCGAAATTCAGCCGTCGGCAGATACACTTCTCCACGCACTTCCACATCGCTCAGCCCGTGCCGCAGGCGAAGAGGTATGGTGCGGATGGTTCTGGCGTTGTCCGTAATATCGTCTCCCGTAACCCCGTCGCCCCGGGTGGAGGCCTGAACAAGCACACCCCCTTGATACAGCAGGCTCAGAGCAACCCCGTCCATCTTCAGTTCGCAGACATACTCCACGTCCTCCAATCCCAGAGCATCACGGATGCGGCGGTCGAATTCCGCGAGTTCTGTTTCATCATATGTGTTGTCGAGGCTCAACATGGGGCGCTGATGAACAACGGGCGGAAACTCCTTTGTCGGCACCCCTCCCACACGATGTGTCGGCGAGTCGGATCGCCGCCATTCCGGGTGTTCCGCTTCCACAGCCCGCAGCTGGCGAAGCATGCCGTCGTATTCCTCATCACTGATCGCAGGATCCGCTAGAACATAGTAACGATAGTCGTGTTCGAGAATCTCGTCGACGAGCCGATCGTATTCCGCGCGCTCCATACCGCCATCCCCCGTCTCAGTGCTTCTGCCACCACGCCCGATAGGGATCACCCTGCGACTCCCGGACCCGAATGAGTTCCTGCGCCACCCTTCCGGGCAGGTCTCGTTCATGCACCGAATTGCTCAAGGCGCTTGCGTTCTTGGCTATCGTTTCAAAGACGCGGTTCGCGATCAGAATGTTGCCGACCTTGTTCGCGTGAACTCCATCCGGATGGATCAACCAATCGGCCTGTCCCTCCGCGTCCCACACGTCGGCAACGAGGCACTGCTGCTCTTCCGCCAGCGCTTTGATCGCCCGGTTGAACTCCTCGGTGAGTGCCACCGACCCCCGATCATACGGTGGGTAGCTCTTCCAGCCGGTCATGTAGTAAATGGTCGTGAGGATGATAAGCGGGGCGCACGCGTTCCTGACGTCCGTCACGATGGTGCGCATGTCATCAATGAAATCGTTCAACGGCATTCCGGCGCGCATGTCGTTAAGGCCGTAACACAGGATGAACAGGTCCGGCTTCTGGGCGACGACGTCCTCCGCGTACCGTTCCAGCGCGCTCGGTTTGCGCGAGGCAGCATACCCGGGGCTTCGCGGACTGATCGCATTTGCCCCTATCCCTTTGTTGACATACTGCATCGGAGTTCGCTGGCACTGATTGATCAGGTTCGCCAGAATGTCCGCCCAGCGCTCTGAAGCGGATGCCGTCCACCACCCACCTTCCACGGTGCTTTCGCCAAGCACAACCATTTTCTGGAACTCTTTGCTCCACGAGTCACGACGTGGCATATCTACCTCCAATGCAGGTCATTCCGACGGAAGATACGGTGGTTGGTCCGCGATATATGACGGAAAAACGCCTCGCGTCTCCATGTCGCGGTTTGTCCACCGGCGGTAACCTCGGGTTCGACGGTTCTTTGCAGTGTCGTCCATCTCGCTGAACGTCGCGTTAGTCGCGAGAAGCCGTGCATGCATCTCGGGGCGACCCGCCAGCGCTCTGTCAATGCACCGCAGTATATCCAGCTTGATCCATTTCGTGCGTTCGTGAAACCGTGCGCCGCGGTAGGCAATGTCCGCGTAATCGGGATTGGACTCGACGTTCCGGAAAAACGTCTCCATGAACCTTTCGAACTCGGAGAGCACACGGACGATCTCATCTTCAGAACTTCGCGTGTTCAACGAATGCGCCCATTCAAACGCCCGGGAAACACGGTATGCAGGTTCGTGCCCCTCGCGAACGTATTGCACCCTCATGCGGGTCGTCTCATCCCTCGCCGAGCGCATTGCTGCATCTAGGTGCCGCCATGCCACTTCCCTGTACCGGGGAGGATATGCGGCAAATTCCTCCCACATACGATTGAGACCCGCAAACCATGCTCCGCGTCGATCCGCGTGCATCCACGCGCTGTCAAGGGTAACATAGAAGCCTTTCATGTGTGGAGCCGCTTCACGGAACATCCTCTGGTACCACTCGTCCAGAACATCTTCGGCATTCAACGCCGGGTCCCAGGCGAGCTTCGCCGTCAGGTACATTACCGGCGCCATTTGTGCGGGATGCGGATGCGCCTCGGCGTAGTATCCATCTATTCCGATTTGGCTCAGATAACGAATCCTCTTCGCGGTGAGGCTCGCGAAATTCCGCGGAAGGAACCAGCCAAGATTCGTGTACTCGTAAAGGCAGACATGCTCGGCTATGGTCTTCCACGCGTCAAGTATGCGTTCGTCTTCCTCCCGGTACGCCTCGTCGAAGTGTTGCGTGGCATCCTGTGTCAGATACACAACAACGTTCCGTGGCAGCCGGCTGATGTGCCGGGGCGGCGGCTCTGTCACATCGTATGCGTACGCGCTCAGGTACCGGTCAGGGTGGCTTTGAAGCACCGCTTTCGCCACTGTATCCACAAATGCGAAATAGCTATCTGAATAGATTCTTTCCCTGCCACGAAACGGAGGCGCACCGTTGTCCAGCCGCGAGCAATTGTCACACGAGCACATCCCATCGTCGTCAGCGGCACAAAGGCTGAAACCAGGCGCTTGAGGATTTGCGTCGAAATACCACCGAACCGCCTCTATCATGATTGCAACCACTTCTGGATTGGTATAACAGACGTGGGCGCGTCCATCACCATCTCTTTCCGGCAGCTTGCGCCGCCCGTCAACCAGCGGGTAATACTCCGGGTGATTGCGGTACCGGCTTACAGGAAAGTAGTGGTAGACGTTGTGGCCGTGCCGCATGTACGGAAACTCCAGGCCACCCGATGAAAGCCGGTGCCGCGCCTGCCACGGCGCAGAAGG
>JAKPPK010000579.1 GCA_029547385.1 Candidatus Latescibacterota bacterium | reverse complement strand
TCTTCGCCCGGGTGCAATCGGAAGTGCGTCAACTCCTGCCCCATGCTGATATGAAGCCCGATACCGTCGTCCCGCAGGAACTGCGCCTTCCATTGGCCCGGCCAGCCGATGGCAATCACCATTCCCGCGGCGCCGTTCCGGATTGGGTACGTGAGGTTGAAATACGGGAAGTTCTCATCTGATGATCTGCCGCCCGATGTGGCGATGGTTTTCGTTGTCGCGGGGGCCAACACCGACTCGAACGGCCGATAGTCGCCCGGCGTGCACGTGCTTCCCGCGTGGTGGTACAACAGGAACTCGCTCAAATCCGTCGATCCGGCATCTCCCCTTGCGACGCACGTATCCAGCGGCATCAGATCCGAGATGACCGGAGTTTCAGTCACACCGGTGTTTTTGAGGTAGAGCGTCCACTCCACCACCGGGAATTCCTCGTACAGGAGAGCTTCGCATCGGACCTCGAGCCCGGTGCCGCGGTCTCGCCAGCGAATCGATCGCCTGGTCTTTCCCGCGTCGGAAGAACTCCGGTCCTCCGCGGGGTCCCACTGGCGCATCATAGAGGTCCAGGGCTGTCCTCCGTAGGAGAATGCGAAGGGCACTTCCGCGGAGGATTCACTGACTCTGGCGTCAAACCACGACTTCGCTGTCTGCAGCTCCTGTGGAGTGGCCAGAGATTCCACACGACGGAACGAACCCATTCGATCTCCCTCCAAAAAGATGCCCGATACGAGGCTCGATGATCGCACCAAACTCCCGCGGTTGGTCAGTCAAAATCACCCAGATAGGGGGCGTGAACCCGAAGGAATTCGTCCGCCATTGCCGCCGCATCATCCAGCGAGGCGGCAAATCCATCCAGAACCAGTGCCTGTATGAACAGATCGCGTTTTCTTTCCAGCGCGGCGTCTATGATCGTTTCCACCCACAGGAGACGCGTCGCGAGCGTGCCCGGTATCCCTGGGTTCAAACGTGGCTGTACGACGGGGAGAAGGGTTCGCGTGGTTGCGATTGCCGGGCTTTCGATGATAGCGCCCGCGGGAAGATCGGCAACCTGGCCCATGTTCGGCAGGTTGGCGGAGTACACCCATCTGGAGTCCTCTCGCATGCTCGAAATGATGCTCACGACCTGCTCGTGTTCCCCGTTGCCCCGCGCATGGTACTGTCCGGGGAGCGGATCGGGCGATGATGCGTCCTTCTGCATCGCGGCGAATTCGCGGTCGCCGGCCGCAATCGTCTCCTCGAAGCTGAATGCGTCTACACCCAGTGTGAGCCCGTAATAGTTGCCATCGCGGAAGAACTGGGGGAAGAACTCCACCACGTGCCGGTCAAGAACTGCGGGAAAGGCGCCGAACAAAAGGAACAATTGCCAGCTGAACGGCGACAGCTCGGCAACTGCGGCGGGATTTCCTTTGGCTTCGGAAACGCGTTGAGCGGCGATTTCCCGCAACCGGGGCATCGCATCTGCACCGTCAACCCGGAATTCCGTGAACCACGTCAGATGGTTCATGCCGACGGCGTTGTACGTGCAACGTGCGGCACTTACGCCGAGCGCGTGTGCAAGGTAATGCGCAGTATGGTTCACTCCGTGGCACAGCCCGATTACCGGGGCGCCGGTAGCCTTCCTGATTGCCCGGCATACCGGTGCCATGGGGTTCCCGTAATTGAAGAACAGCGCGTCGGGTGCGAGGTCCAGGATGTCTTCCGCAATGTCCACCATTGCCGGAATCATCCGCAACGCGCGGCTGGACCCTCCCGGTCCCACCGAATCCCCCACCGGTTGGAAAATGCCGTATTTTCGAGGGACAAACACGTCCTGTTCCCACGCACGTCGTCCTCCCACGCCCACTGTGCAGATTACCGCAGTGGCGCCCTTCAGCACCGTCCTGCGATCCTCAGAAGCTTCGAGCTTCCAGCCCGCACCTCTGGCTGCGATCATTTTGCGCGCGAGATTCGTGGCGACTTCCAGCGCTGCGGGGTCAATGTCCACGAGTGCCAGCTCGCCCTTCGGCCATGCGTCGAGCAGATCGGCTACAAGGCCGCGCGTAAAAGAGACGCTTCCCGCGCCGATCAGAACAACTCGTTCGTTCATCTTCAAAGGACTCCATTTTTCCCGGTGAAAGGAAAGAAAAGAGCGTGAACCAAGAAAAACGTCTGACAGTGGGCCTCAGGGGGCAAGGGCAAAAAAAGAAGCGGGACCTTTTCCGGGGTCCCGCTCTCCGTTAACCAGGAGTCGAGAGTCAGAGGGCTTTCTTGACTCCCGCGCGGATGCCGATGCGGCTGCCACCGTCTACGAGGCTCATGCGAGCGGAGAGGTCGAGTGTCATGCTGCCCATGGGCTTCTGCCAGCCGATACCGGGAACCAGGCATAGTTCGTTGTGGGAACTCGAGCCGCCAAACGGCCCGGACCAGTCAAAGCTCAACATGTCGAAGCCTACCTCACCAATTGCGTAGAGCCCCGGCATCACGTTGGCAAGGCAATACGTGGCTCCAACCTTGATCGGAATACTCGATCCTTCCCAGTTGTTTTTTTCTGCGAACATCATGTAGCCGATCGAGCCGATGAGCGTGATCTTCTGGTTGAACCCGTAATCGAACTGACCGGTGAGGCCGTACCCGACTCCGGCGACGTTGCTCAGATCACCGAACGGGACAGCGAGGTCAATACCCAGCCCGGCGGCTTTGGAGCCTGCCGCAGAGCCTTCAGCCGCTGCAAACGACACCATTGAAAGCGTGAGAAGCATCGCCACGAGAAGCTTTTTCATGACCAACCTCCTGTAATGTGTGCTGTTACCTTACCCCCCTGCGCAGAAAAAGTTAGCACTGGTTCTGCTGCCTGTCAAGAAGAATTCGCTGCCCTTTCCGCTTCCCGCGCCTCATCCGGTATCTCTATTTGACTCAGCCGGCTTTGGACGCGCGCGAGAAAACCGTCAATCCCGTCCTGCAACTCGTTTCTCGGAAGCCCGCCCTTTTCAAGTTCCGCGTCTTCGTGTTCGGCCATACGGGCATAGAAATCCCTCCCCACGGGGAGAAGGTCTCCGGGTCTTCTGGCCACTTCAACCAGCGCAAACAGGGCATCCTCCGCCCTGCCGAACTCACCGAGCATTTCGTATCCCGCCATCAGGGAAAGGAGGTCGCCTTCGGCCAGACCCCGCTCCGCGCAGGCATCCCCGAACCCTGCGATTCGCTCCCGGAAGGTGTTATCGGCCGCCGACGCGTCGGCCTGAGCGGCCGCGGCATACAGCCAGAATGCTTTCACCGCCGCGGCTGTCGCCCGGTGGTGGTCGCCCTCTTCTTCAGAAATGAGCGAGATTTCCTCGAGGATGCGCGCCGCAACGAAGCCCTTTTCCACGGAAGCAGTCGCCTTCCGGATTGCGTCCGGAGAAAGGATTTCCAGCATCGCACCATCAATTCCGATCAGTCGCTCCGACTCGCGGTTCAGGAAATCGAGTGCCTGACCGCGTGCCTCGTTCTCGCGGAGCGAGAGCACGCGTGCCAGCGCCTGGGCCAACTGGTCCAGCAGGCGCATGAGGTAATCCTGCCGGATCATGTCTTCCCGCTGAGATCGAATGACTGGCCATTCTCACACACGGTGATTGCGCCTCCGGTTAGCGGCTGCAGGTGCTCCTTCATGCCGGCGAGCGCTTCGTCATCCCCGTGCACGAGAAACGTCCTTTTCACGGATGAGCCTACCGGCGCATACCATTCCTGCATCTCTTTCCAGTCGGCGTGAGCGCTGAATGCTTCAATGACTACAACATTGGCGCGGACGGTGTGCTCCTCTCCGAAAATCTTCACCTCGCGATGACCATCCACGAGCTTCCTTCCGAGGGTATTCTCCGCTTGGAATCCAACAATCATGATGGTGTTTCTGTTGTCTTCAATGTTGTTGCGAAGGTGGTGCAGGATGCGACCCGCTTCGCACATTCCGGACGCAGATATGATGATCATCGGGTCGGTACGCGAATTCAGCGCCATGCTTTCCTGAACGGTTCTGGTGTACTGAAGCTGCGAAAACCCGAACGGATCACCTTCTTCTTCCAGAAACTGGCGTGTTTCTTCGTCGTAGCATTCGGGGTGCAGGCGAAAGACTTCCGTGGTATTCGTCGAAAGCGGACTGTCCACGTAAATCGGGAGACGAGGGATTCGATTGGCGTTGGCAAGCCGGTTCAGGGCGTAGACGATCTCCTGCGTTCTTCCCACGCTGAAGGCGGGAACGATAATCTTTCCCCTCTGGCGATACGTGGTATTCACAACCTCCGCCACCCGGTTTTCGACCTCAGAAGGCGGATGATGCAATCGCGCACCGTACGTGCTTTCGCAAATTAGCCAGTCCGCGTGGTCAAACGGCTCTGGGTCCCGGAGGATGGGGAGATTCTTCCGTCCGACATCGCCGGAGAACGCGAGAGTTGAAGGCGTGCCTCGCCCTTTGAACGTGAGTTTGACGGAGGCCGACCCAAGGATATGCCCTGCGTCGAAAAATTCGATACTTGTGCCCCCGATGGCGAACGGCTGGTGATATCCGTAGCTGACGAACCGGTCAATTGTGCGGTGGGCGTCAACCATCGTGTAAAGAGGGTTGAAAGGTTCTTCTCCCTTCCGCGCGCGCTTGCGGTTGACGAATTCGACGTCCTTCTCCTGGATGTGCGCGCTGTCGAGCAACATTACCGCGCAAAGATCCCTCGTCGCATGAGTCGCATGTATCCTTCCGGTGAAGCCTTTGCGAACAAGCGTCGGAAGATTCCCGGAATGGTCAATATGCGCATGGGAAAGAACGACGTCGGTGATTGAGGCCGGATCGAACGGGAAATGTCGATTTCGCTTGAATGCCTCTTCGCGTTTGCCCTGGAACAACCCGCAATCGAGCAGGATCCGCTTGCCGCCGGTTTCCAGAAGGTGCATGGACCCCGTCACTGTTCGAGTGGCTCCGGAGAACGTGATTTTGGGCATAAAACCTCCTTGTTCGTTCTATTGCGCGGACGCGAATCGCCAAATTCGTACCGCAAAGTAGGCCGTTGTAACGAGAAATGCGGCGATGGCGCTCACCGAAAGAGCGGTGAAATACGACAACACCAGAGCCAGAATACCTGCCACAAAGGCGATCGCAAAGGACCACCAGAGCGTCTTCTTGACCGAATCAGAAATAAGTAACGCCGTTGCGGCGGGAGCACTCAGCATTGCGAAAACGAGTATCGATCCGATTGC
>JAKPPK010000051.1 GCA_029547385.1 Candidatus Latescibacterota bacterium | reverse complement strand
GCTCATCGCATTCAAAATCAGTGATTACGCGCTTCTGATGATGGGTATCGGCGTTTTGCTGACGCTGGTAACCAAACGCAAAGTGTACATCTACACCGGCGAAATCTTTCTCGGCTTTGGCATGATTTTCTACGGCATGGCCATCATGTCCAGTTCCGTGGCGCCACTTCGTATTCAGCCCTGGTTCAACGAACTCATGCTTTATCTGGCGCATGCGCCATTGCTCGGCTTGTTCGTGGCGACCATCCTCAGCGCGATCATGCACAGCGGGGCGACGATTGGTCTCGCCGTGGTGCTCGCTTCAGAGGGCCTGATGACGATGGACGCGGCCATGCCGATCATCCTCGGGGCCAACATCGGCACCACGGTTACCACGGTGATCGCTTCGCTGGGCACCGACACAGAAGGCAGGCGGGCGGCGCTCGCGCACATGCTGTTCAATGTGCTCGGAACCGCAATCGTGTTCCCGATTCTGACGTACTGGAACCAGTGGATGCGCGCAGTCACCCTGGCGATGGGCTCAAACTCCGTTGCGCGCGAAGTTGCGAACGGAACGATGTTCTTCAACGTTGGTGCCACTTGCGCATTCCTCCCATTCCTTCCCTGGTTCCGGAAGGCCGTGGAATGGCTCGTCCCGTCCAAAGAGACGAAGGAAAAGGCGTTCGGTGCGAAATACCTGAACAACGACCTGTTGGAAACCCCGGATCTCGCGCTGACGGCCGCCTATCAGGAAATCAACCGCACGGCCGACATCGTTGGTGAAATGCATCAGTATGCGATGGAGGCGTTCGGGAAAGATGGCGAGGCGGTTAGGGAGAAACTGGCAACCCGTTGCTCGGAAGTGGAAACCCTCCATGGCCAGTTCCAGAGCTACTACATCCGCCTCGCGCAGAAAAACCTCGGTCTTATGCAGTCGAGGGAAAAGCAGGGGCATGTCACTATCATGGATGATCTGAGGCAGATCTCCAACTTTCTCGGCGTGGACGTGGTCAACACGTCGGCACGCCTCGCGCAGGTTGGTGCGAAGTTCTCAGACGAAGGTGCGCGTGAACTCCGCCAATTCCATGCATTCACAGTGGACCTGCATCGGCAGACCGCCCAGGCCATCAGGGAAAGAGACCGCGCGCTGGCCACTGCCGTCAGAGGTCGGAAAGACGAAGGCGAAGAACTGGAAAGACGTTTGCGGGATAGCCACCTCGCGCGTCTGGACGCGGGGCTTCAGGAGTCCGCCGCCACCAGCAGCGCCCACATGGATATGCTGACGGGAATCCGCCAGATGGGACGACACTATTTCCGCATCTGCGGCGCTCTTGAGCGATTCCTGACGCCGCCGTCGTAACGGAGCGAATCGGAATCGGGCACGGCAAATGCGTAAGTTGGTCCGCAGATGGCGGCCGGATGCCCGGCCGCCATCTGCATTTCAAATCGTTTCACCCTTGAACTGGCTTTCATACAGGTGGCGGTAGAAACCGCGCCGCTCCAGCAGTTCATAATGGGTTCCGCGTTCGACTATTTCGCCGTCTTTTACCACAAGAACCTGGTCTGCGTCACGAATCGTGCTCAAGCGGTGAGCGATGACAAAGCTCGTTCGTCCCGCCATGAGCCGAAGGAGTGCCTTCTGAATCCGTGCCTCGGTGCGGGTGTCCACGCTGGACGTTGCCTCGTCCAGAATGAGAATCGAAGGGTCTGCGAGGATGGCGCGCGCGATCGCAAGGAGCTGGCGCTGCCCCTGACTTAGGTTTCCCGCGCGTTCGGTAAGGTCGGTGTGATACCCCTGCGGGAACTGAAGAATGAAATGCTCCGCCTCTGCCGTCCGGGCGGCGTACATACACTCCTCATCCTTTGCGTCAGGCCTGCCGTAACGGATATTCTCCATGATCGTATCCGAAAAGAGGAACGTATCCTGCAACACCAACCCCAGTTTGCGCCGAAGATCAGCTTTGCGCACTCTACGAATGTCAATGTCATCTATGGAGATGCTTCCCTCGTCGATTTCGTAGAACCGGGTAAGAAGATTGATAACAGTGGTTTTGCCTGCTCCCGTCGGTCCGACCAGGGCGATGGTTGTCCCTCGTTTTGCCGCGAGTGTCATATCCTTGATAACCGGAACGCCCGGCTGATACCCGAAACGGACGTGTTCAAAACGGACGTCACCACGGACCTCCTCAAACGGGGGCGCATCGGCTCCAGCATCTACTTCTGCCGGCGTATCGAGGATTTCGAAAACCCGTTCGGCCCCTGCAAGCGCTGCCTGAATCGAATTGTACATGTTGGCGAGCTGCCGCAGAGGGTTGATGAAATTCTGCCCGTACATGATGAACGTTGCGATGACTCCGACACTGACCAGATCCCGCAGGGCAAGCCAACCGCCTAACCCCGCCAACACGATGACGAAGAAATTTCCGAGGACTCCCGTAAGAGGCATGAGCAATAACGCGTAGGTGTTCGCGTAAACTCCGGCACGGAACACGTCGTCGTTTGCCTTTTTGAATGACTCCATCGCTGCGTCGCTGCGACGGAATGCCTTGACCACCTTGTGGCCGCTGATGGATTCCTCCATCGTGCTGTTAAGCTCGGAGAGCGCACCTTGCAGCCTCCGGAACCCCTTCCGGGTGTACCGCGCAACAAAACGGGTGAACGCGAACATGATCGGCACGACGACCAGCGTGGCCAGCGCAAGCCACCGGTCGAGAAGAAACATGGCGACGAGGATTCCGAAGAGGGACAACACACTCCCGAACAGGGAGGTAATGTTCTGCGAGACCGCCTGGTTCACCGCGTCCACGTCGTTTGTCAACCGGCTCATGAGTGCGCCGGCGGGGTTGCGGTCAAAAAAGCTCAGGGGCAGGCTCTGAAGGTGCGAAAACAGGTCGTTTCGGACCTGTTTCAGCGCGTTCTGAGAAACGCGTGCCATGATCCACCCTGTCGCAGCCTGCAGGATGTTGGAAACGACGTACACTCCCAGCATCAACGCTGCGACGCCGGCAAGACCGGATACATCCTTCGTAGCGATATAGCGGTCTATCGCCACCCCCATCAGATACGGCCCGAGAAGCCCGCACAGCGTGAACGCAACGATGAGAAGAAAGACGAGCGCCAGAACGCCGCGAAACGGTTTCAGGTAGGACAGGAGTCTCACTATCGCTCCGCGGGCATGCCGGGGCTTTTCGATGATGCCTCTCATGCCCATCGGCCCGCGCGGTACCATGGCGGCGTGGACATCGCGAACTTCGCGAGTTGAGGCGCGCATCATGCCGGCGCCCTCCCTCGGCTGTCGTCAACTGGAATGCTGCCCGTCAGTTGGGATTCGCAGATTTCGCGATAGATCGAGCTGGATTCGATGAGTGTCCGATGGGTTCCCTGTGCGGAGATTCTGCCCTGATCGAGAATGACGATTTTGTCCGCTTTCAAAACAGTGCTTACGCGTTGCGCGACAATGAGCGTGGTGCGAGCGAAGTGCTGCGCTGCGATCGCGTCGTGAATCTTCGTTTCCGTCTCAACATCCACGGAACTCGTCGCGTCGTCGAGAATCAGGATTTTCGGACGCGCGAGAAGTGCCCGGGCGATGGCAATCCGTTGCTTCTGCCCTCCGGAAAGATTCACGCCACGTTCCTCAACATGGGTGTCGTAACCGTTTTCGAAGGCGAGAATGAAATCGTGGGCCTGGGCGGCCTTTGCGGCAAGCACAGTCTCCGCGTCGTCGGCCTCGGGCTTGCCGTACCGTATATTCTCGCGGATCGTTCCGGAAAACAGGATGCTCTCCTGCGGGACGACCGCCATCACGGAAAGGAGCGAATCCTGGCGGATTTGCCGGATGTCAATGCCGTCAACTGTGATCCGGCCGGAAGTGACATCGTAGAAACGGGGAATCAGGTGTACCAGGGTTGTTTTCCCGGCTCCCGTTGCCCCCAGGAACGCCACGGTCTGTCCAGGTTCGATCGTGAGATTGACATCCTCGAGAACCGCGCCGTCATGGCTGCCGCCGTAATGGAACGAAACGTTTTCGAAGACGATCCGGCCCTCGGCCGAGGACGGCAACCAAACCGCGTTTTCGGCGTCTCTTATTTCCGGAGGTGTATCGAGTACGCGGTATACCCGGCGGGCCGAGACAATTGCACTCGCCCAGGTGTTTGCCAGCATCGCCGTCATGATCAGAGGCGTCATCGTCGTCATCAGATAATTTGTAAACGCGACAATCTGCCCTACCGAGAGATCACCGCGTATCGACCGTTGCCCTCCAACCCAGACCACCACCACCACAGCGGTGTTGACGAGCAGCGTCAGCACGGGGCCCATGGTGGACATGAACTCCATCACGCGGATGGAACGGCGGGTGAGGTCCTCGTTGGCGTCCCCAAACCGCGCCCGTTCATGATCCGCCCGGACAAATGCCTTGACCACCTGAACACCGGCCACGTTCTCCTGGAGCACGTTGTTCAAGCGGTCCAGCTTCTCCTGGACAGCGCGAAACAGCGGCTCCATCCGCGTTGCAAAGAAGCCTACGGTGGCTGAGGTCAAAAGCAGCAGCGGCACCATGGACAGCGCGAGGCCGGGGCTTGTACGGACCATGAGGAACAGGCTCCCGATCATGAGGAGGGGTGACCGCGTTCCGATCCGCAACGAAATATGGACGAGGCCTTTGAGGGCGTTGACGTCGCTGGTAAGCCGAACCATCAGCTGCCCCGTTTTCTGCTCGTCCAGATTCCCGTAAGAAAACGACTGGATGTGGCGGAAAATCGCTTCGCGCAGGTCCCTCGCGACGCTTTCGCTCACCCGGACAGAGAACACGTTGTTCCCGACCGCAAAGACCGCACTGACAACTGAAATCGCGAGCATGACAAGCGACGTAACAACTATCACGCGCTCATCATGCCGGTAAATCCCGTGGTCGATGATCCGCTGAATCAAACGGGGGATGGAGAGGTCCATGGCGACAAGACAGGTAAGCAACACCAGGGATGCCAGAGATTGCTTCCAGTAAGGCCGGACAAAGGAGCTGAATCGTCTGAGGTTACCCATAGTTCCCGATTGTGGAATACGGCGGACGGCACTCTGGTGTGGAAGGAACGCCGGTTGCTAACAAACAAATATCGCCACATCCTCTGCCCGGACGAACTCCGTCCCATCGTTTGTGCAACATCTCTTTCCACGCGTGCAGTCCAACGCACTTGACATCCGTTTCAAATACACTTAATGTTAAGTGTAGTAATCTGCCGGGAGCGAACCAGAGCGCTTTCACTCGCAGGAGGCACAAACTATGGCCAGTCTCACCGCAATTCAGAAAGACATTCTGCAGTTTCTTGCACTCTTTCAGCACAGGGAAGGTCGGTCAGCAACGGGCACCGAAGTACAACAACATTTCGGGTATACGCATCACAGCACTGCCCGTCAGCACCTGCAGGCGTTGGAGCGCAAGGGCTTCATTCAACTCGCGCGCGGCGGCCATGGCGTTCCTTACCATATTCGCCTCCTTCCTCCCGCCTTTGCCATGGTGGACACTCTGAGTTTGCCGGTTGTTGGCGCAATTGCCGCGGGTTCACCGCGGGAGGCAATTCAGCAGACGGACAGGTGGGTGGAACGACTGGAGGATTTGCTACCGGTCCGGCCGGGGGATTTCCTCCTGACGGTGAACGGGGAGTCGATGATCGGGGACGGGATTCTGCCCGGGGACCTGGTGCTCATTCGTCCGCAGGAGGTCGTGGAACCGGGCCAGATAGCCGCGGTTATGGTGCGCAATGACGAAGCGACCCTGAAACGGTTCTACCCGCAGCCACCTTCGCATGTTCGCCTCGTCCCATCCAATCCCACAATGGATGACATGGTGTACCCTGCAGAGGAAGTGCGCGTGATTGGCAAGTATCAGGGTCTGATACGCACCGGCCACCATGGCCGCCAGTAGCCGCGATCATCAGAGGGGCCTTACAATGCCGCTTACACTCCATTCGACAGACGAGCGTACTGAAGTGCAGGTGCGTGTCGACGACAGCGCAATGGTCGATCCTTTGCAGCTCCGTCGGGATGTCATCGCGGCATTGCAACGCAGCGCTCGCAAGGAAATCACGTTGAGCCTCGAAGGCGTTGCGAAGATAGACACCAGGCTCTTATCCGCTATCAAGATGGCCGTGACCGAAGCCCGTATTCGCAGGCGCCGCATCATCCTGGTGTCAGCGCCCGCGGCGATTCGTTTCGCCCTCTCGGGAACCAGCTTCCGTGTGCGATGGGCTGCCGGCCTCTTTCCGCTTGACACCGAATCTCCTGCCGGGGCGCTGATTCTCAACCGATACACTTCGCGCGTTTCCGCCGTGTAAATCGACGGCGAGGACACCGGACCGATGGACGCACAATCGCTTGCCAAAACCGTTCAAACCCCCTTCAAACACGGATCGCTCATCCTGTCGCCCTCTTTCCGCCCGGGCGATTTCGACAGCCACGGCGTTGATTGCCCGTTCGTGTTCCGTCATGAGGATCGTTTCCTCATGACGTATATCGGGTTTGACGGTCTTGGGTACCGAACTGGCCTTGCGTGGTCTGACGATCTTCTCGTCTGGCACAGGGAGGGAATGATCCTCGACCGCGGAATCGCCGGATCGGTGACCCAGCACAACGCTGCTCTGACGTGGATCTTGCGGGACAACGATCTTTTTGGAACTGGATGCCTCCGCCAGATTGATGGTCGGTACGTCGGGACTTATCACGCCTACCCCGCGCAGGGGTATGAAAGTGGACCCGCGGTGATCGGCATCTGCTCCAGCACGAATCTGCGCGACTGGGAAATCGGTGAGCCCTGTCTGATTCCCGCGGAAGGGGAGGAATGGGAACGTGGGGGACTTTATAAATCCTGCCTCATCGAATTCCAGAGGAGGTACTATCTTTTTTACAATGCGAAGACTGTCGGGGTACCCTGGATCGAACAGACCGGCGTAGCAATCTCACGCGACCTCATGCGGTGGGAACGATACGGCGGGAACCCGATTCTGCGCACAGGAGCGGAAGGCGCGTTTGATGAACGATTCGCCAGCGACCCCTGTGTTCTGCGCGTTGGCGACGCATGGGCGATGTTCTATTTCGGGCTCGGTCGCGATGGCCACGCACGAGATGGCGTCGCGTTCTCCCGCGATCTGCTCCACTGGGAGAAATCCGGTTCTGTTCTCGTTGATGTGGGCCCACCGGGGGCGATCGATTCGCGGTACGCCCACAAGCCGTCAATGTTCTGGCATAGGAATCGGCTGTTCCACTTCTATTGCGCCGTCTCACCAAGGAGCGAACAAGGCGCTGTCGGTGCCGCCCATACGAGTGAAACTCGAGGCATCAGCGTAGCATTTTCCTGAAACGGCTCGCGGTCCCTTCTTTGATTTCCCCAGGGACCGCGACAGATAACCCTCTCACCGCCGTTTTTCTCCCGCCCCCATTGACTTCGGCCAGCGATTGTTGAATTTTTTAAAGTTAATATTCTTGTGACTCCCTCAGTGTTTGCGTGTCTGCAGCTATCACCTCACGGGCTTTCCACGAGTGGAGTAAGCATGCCGCGTCGCCCCGCGTTATACCCACGGCAGAAATGGGAATGGGCCAAGGACCTTCCCGTTTCCGACGCGCCGTGGGAGGATCTCCTTCGCCTCCCGGACATTCGTTTTCTGACCGACAATCAGGTAAGCCTCTGGACGTCTCCTGATTCTATAGGCCTC
>JAKPPK010000034.1 GCA_029547385.1 Candidatus Latescibacterota bacterium | reverse complement strand
GGAAAAAGAAGGCGAACAGCGGTACGATCACCGCCTCATCGAGCAACACATCCCCGATGGCGCCTCAGTGCTCGACCTCGGTTGCGGGGCGGGAACTCTCCTTTCCCGTCTCATTCAGGCAAAACGTGTCCGTGGCCAGGGTGTGGAGATCGACAACGCGAAAGTGCTGGAATGTGTTGCCAACGGCGTTCCCGTCTTCCAGACCAACCTTGATCACGGTCTCGGCATGTTCCCCGACCAGAGCTTCGACTTCGTGGTGTTGGAAAAAACGGTGCAGACGCTCAACCGACCGCTACCTGTGCTGCAGGAAATGGTCCGGGTGGGAAAACAGGGGATCGTCACATTCCCGAATTTCGGCCACTGGCAGATGCGGCTCGACCTTGCCCTCAACGGCAGGATGCCGGTTACCCGCGCCTTCCCCTACGAGTGGTACGAATCACCGAACATCCGGCCGCTGACGCTGAACGACTTCGACGCCTGTGTGCAATGTCAGGGCATGCGGATCGTTGAGGGCCATGCGGTGGTGGGGAATACGGTGCGCCCCCTGGAACCGGATGACAACCTGTTTGCGGAAGAGGTAATGCTGATCATCGAAAAGGCGGCGTAAGGTCGTCAATCAGCGGGGCACGGAACGAAAAGGACGCGGTCTGTGCGCCCTTTTCTCATGTACGTCGCCCCGGCCCCGGGCGTTCAAATCATTCCGGGCGCCACTCGGGCAGCCGTCCGCCCGGAGCGGCGTCCGGGTTGGGCGTCGCAACCCACGCTTTGAATTCCTCCGGCACGTCCGCGACGTACACCTGACACATCCCCGTCCGGTCACTGGTACAGACCACACGTTTCCCGTCAGGGCTGAACGCGGGGTGCGCGTGCGTCCACTGCGGATGCCCCGCGGTGTTGTCCGTCAGGCAAAGACGGGCATACTGCCGCGCACGGATATTCACGATCATCAGGCCCTCATTGGGCCAGTTCGTGTCGGCAACCGTCCACTCCGCGTCCCACGAAATGCCCGTATGCCAGAAGAACGAACCTTCCACAACAACCGAGGAATCGCGCTGCCCCTCCTCAATCGTGTGGATGACCCTGCGCTCCCACATTCCTGCACCGACGAACCGCTTTGTTGTGCCTGCCCAGGTGAAATGCGAGAGCGTCGCGGTGGGCAATACACGCAGATTCGTGCCGTCATGGTTCATTCCGTATTGCACGCCCTCGCCGCGCTCATTCACGCCGCCAAATGAGATCCCATGCCCTCCGGGGCTCGCGTGCAGATGACACAGGTGAGGGTCGGCGGCAAGAATTACTGCTTCCGTCCCATCGGTGCGGTAGCGAATTACGACGCCCTGATCATCCGATCGACGCCTTCCGTACCCGAAGTAGAACTTGCCGTCGGGGCTTGCGCAGCCGCACCAGTACCCCATGGGAAGAACGTCAGGTGGCCCGCCGCATACCTCTCGCCGCTCCCCGGTGCCCACGTCAACGCTCCACAACGTGGTTCCCCGCTGGTACCACGCCAGAGAACCCTCATGCGCGAGCGCGAAATTGTTTGCGTCGTCTTCATCGGTAAGTTGCCGCAGGTTCAACCCATCGGCGTCACATGCGTAAAGGTCCCACGGAGCCGCGCGCGCCGGAACACGTTGCGACCGAATCACGAGGGTGGAGCAATCGGAGGTGAACGACGGATGTTCGATATAGAAGTGGTTGCTCATTACCGGAAAGCTTGTGATCTGTGTGATATGAACACCGGTGACACGATCGCGGCACTCAATCCGCTCGCTCCCGAGTTCGCGGACAAAAGGCATCTGTGTTCCCCCCCGGTCTCGGGTGCACCTTCTGGCTGCGCCGGAAGCCGTCACACCGTTTTCAGGCGCAGAATGTGCGCGTTCACTGCGCACGCAATCACAAGCAGTGCGAGACGAAGAGCAACGCTTTCTGCGGCGAATACTACTGCATACCCGATACTCACCCAGATCCCAACGGTGGTAATGACTTTCGCACGCAGCGTGAGCGCGCGGTGTTCCCTGTAGTTCTGCAGGTACGGGCCGAACACGCGGTGAGACATCAACCAGTGATAAAGGCGGTCGGAGCTCCGAAGGAAACACGCCGCGGCCAGAAGGAGAAAGGGCGTCGTGGGAAGAATCGGCACGAAGACACCCACGAATCCGAGCGATACGGACAGCATTCCGGCAGTCACAAGCAGCCATCGCAAAAGCCGGGGCCGCGGGGATGGCGCCTCTGAACTCACACATTCCCCTCCAGAACAACGTGCCCCTCGTTACGTCCCTGAACGAGTATCTGCCGGTTGTCTCCGAGCAACGTGTTGTCCCGCACAACAATGCCGCGGGCAACTTCCGCATCAATGCGGATAGCCGCGATCTGGCGTTCCGTCGTGGTGATGATGTTGTGCGCGACAAGGTAATCGTGCGTGGGTGAATGGGTCGGTTCCCCCGGATCGTCGTCTATCGTGATGTTCGCGTTCCAGATGCGACCCCGCTCCAGATCATTCGGTTTGCGGCCATTCCGGTTGAATATGTTACTTGTGATGATCAAGCCCGCGCTGTCCGGCGCCCAGAGGCCCTCTCGCCCGCTGTTGGACACCACATTCCCGTTCAATATGCAATTCCGCGACCCGCGCTCTATGGTGACTCCGCGGGAGCCGTTGTCGAGAATCACGTTGTCCGAAGCAAGCACCTCCTCGCACGTCTCGAGGAAGTACCCGCCCATCTGCGCGCCATAAACCCGGTTGTGCACGAAATGACCACGCCGGCAACGGTAGAAGTGCGTCCCGTCGGACCGGGAGCGCTCAAACCTGCACCCTCGCACCACAAAGTCCTCGACGTGGTAGAACGCGATCAGCCCCTGATCCTCGCGCACACTTCCCTTTTCGGGACCGGCATCTTTGCTCATGTAGTCGCCGTACCTGTTGCAGCAGTGCTCGATGACGCAGTCCGTCACCCATACATCACGGGCCGGCATCTCAGAAGTACCGAACACACCAATACCGTTGCTGGATAGGTCCCGCATGTGCATGTCCTGAACCCTGACGTTGCTGGTGTTCCCGGTGAGATACAGCCCGCGAATGTTCACCCCTGCGGGCCAGACATCGTTCCGGCCGACGATTTCTCCCCCGCAGATGCGGAGGTCCGTCAAGTCGTCGCCGAAGAACGCCTGGCCGTCTCTCGCGCAACGCGCATCCAGAACAAACACTGCGCCGTACATCCATACGGTGAGGTGCGAGTGCAGACGCACGCCTGATTCGTCGAGCTTGTAGACCATCGGGGGAAACAGGACAGACTGCTTCCGTTCTGCTGCCGCCTCGATCGCGTTCTGGATCTCCTGCTGGTAACTCAGTTCCCCCTGTGTTGCGTATCCCTTGGGGAAAAAGTCTGTGACCAGCACGCTCGGCCCCGAGGTTTTGCTGTTCATCTTCCTTCCTTGAAGGTTGCAAGGCGAATCTCGTTCGTTGCGTTGGGACGAGCCGCCTCAAAATAGACGTACACCTCTTCCCCGACGTGCACCCAGTGAGAATACCGCCAGGTGTGATACGGCCCGGCCGTCGTGCTTTTCAGCAGCGGCTCATCCGGCGTGAGGTCAATGAAAGTCTCCATATCCGGCGAATACGCCAGGCCCGTCGCGATATTGTAGTCAGGGTCCCGCCACAGAATAGTCGACCCTTCGTACACCAGCAGGTACCCGACGGAAAGCGGCAGAACACATGCCGGGCGCGTGAAAAAGCTGTGCCACCCGGTGTTCTCAAGCGCCGGACGGTCGCTGGCCGGCTCCCACTTTGTCCCGTCCGCACTGACAAACTGATAGGCGCGCTCAACCCGGTCGTACCCGATCACAAACATCCGCCACCTGTCGCGATCCCAGAAGATGAACGGGTCCTTGTAGCCCACGGTATGGTTGAACCCGTCCGCGGGGTTTTCCGCCTTCAGCACCACCTGCCATTTCGCCGGGTCGATATCCTTGGGATGGGCCGCGTCCTGAAACCGGATGATGCCCCACCCGTCCTCGAACGCGCAGCACCCGTAAAGACGGTACGCCCCGCTGTGCGGGTCCCGAACAAGCGCCGGGCGCTCGAACCCGATGACCCCCGCTGCGTCCCTGGCGATATGGTTCACGGGCGTAAAGCTCGCCCCGTCCGCGCTGGAAAGAATCCGTATTTCATAGCCCCGCCGCCCCCGTGGCGATTTCCCCTCGCGCATGCGTGCGGCCAGAAAGAACTCGCCGTTGTCTCCTCGCGTTACGCTGGGTGCGCCGGCCCACCATTCCGGAGTGTTCTCGTCAGGCTCAAGCACCACGCGGTACTGCGAACACGCTGTGCGGATCTCATTGATATTCATGGTTGTTCCCTTCCATCAATTCGTTGTGCCTGCCTGGCAATGACTGAATAGGCCCTATTGTACCTAATAGCGCGCCCGCAACCCGCCAACCCCTATCCCGCCGCAGGCCGAATTCCGGCTAACACTTGCCAACCGCGCGCCTCAGTTCTATGTTTCTTGAGTGCCCCATCGTCTGCGGCTGTTGTGACCGCCTTCGGTAAACCACTTGTCCATCTGATGGTTACGGCCATCATCTCCCGACGGAAGCCTGTGATGAACAGACATATCCTCTCGGTGAGTGTGGTGAGTGCGTTCGCGGTTTGTGTTCTGGTACTGTCTTCCTGTGCACATGCCCCATCCGTACGAACTCCGCACACCTCCACAACCGCTCAGGGAACTGCCACCCGCGCAGGATCCTTCCCCATCAACGGAATCGAAGCCATTCTGGATTCGACCGGACTGGCGGAATACGCCGGCGAGGACGATACCGTGGTGGAAAGCGAAACCGACGTGGAGGGAATCTTCCGCTCTGCCCAGGAACGCTACGAAAAAGCGTATGAGTGCATCGCCAGCGCGCGGGCCCAGATCGACACTGCCCTCGGCCTGTTGGACGAAATCCGCGATACCGAGGACTCCACCGCGCTCACCCAGCGCGACGAGATGATCCTCGAGTTCTCCCACCTGATGCGCCAGCTCGGCTTTGTGGAGCAACGCGGAACGGTCAGCATGAACGGGGAAATCCCGCTTCAGATGAACCAGTTCGTCGAACGGGAAATCCGCTCCTTCCAGACGGTTGAGCGATCATGGTTCCTCGGCGCCTACCGGCGCAGCGGCGTGTACCTCCCCTACATCAAGGCGCGGATGCGCGAAGCCGGACTGCCCGAGCAACTCGCGTGGCTCGCCTTTATCGAAAGCGGATACTCCCCCCGGGCGCTTTCTCCCGCCCGCGCGCTCGGGCTGTGGCAGTTCATCCCCTCCACCGGATACCGCTACGGCATGACGCGGGATCGCTGGATAGACCACAGAATGGATTTTGAGCGCTCCACCACCGCGGCCATCGCATACCTGCGCGATCTGCACGCCATGTTCGGCGATTGGAATGCCGCGCTGGCCGCCTACAACTGCGGAGAGGGACGCGTCCTTCGAACCATCAACAGCCAGGCAAACCAGTACATGGACGATTTCTGGGACCTCTACGTCCGCCTGCCGCAGGAAACCGCCCGCTATGTACCCCGGTTCCACGCAGTCATGGCGATCATGCAGGATCCCCTGAAATACGGGTTCTCCGACCTGCCCCAGCCGGAGCCGCCCATCGCATACGATACGCTCATCGTCGACCGCCAGGTGAAACTTGCAGATATTGCCGAACGAACTGGAATCAGCGCGGACGTATTAACCCGCTTGAACGCCGAGTTGCGCACCGGCATCACGCCTCAATACCCCTACCGCCTGCGCGTTCCGGTAGGCACTCTTGATTCGGTAACCGTTGCCCTGAATTCGGCGCCCACCACCAGCGCGCCAAACCTTCCGGACCTGATAACCCACCGGGTGAAACGCGGCGAGACAATCGCCTCGATTGCACGGAAACACCGCACCACAGTCACCGCCATACGGCAGGAAAACGGCCTCAGGAAGAACTCCCGCGTCCGCGTCGGTCAGATACTCCGCATTCCGGTCCGTTCGCGCGCGTCAACCCCTTCGCAGGTCGCGTCTTCGTCCCCCCGTACGGCCCGGAGGAATTCAAATTCACACTCGAGTGAGGGCAGCCCCACCACCTACGTCGTCAGGTCGGGCGACACACTCTGGTCCATCTCGCAACGCTACTCGCTCTCCGTGGATGAACTCCGAAACCTCAACGGGTTGAGCCGACGCTCCACGATCAAGCCGGGGCAACGGCTGGTCGTCAGTCGCTGATTTCTTCGCAATGGCTGCAACCTTCACACTTTCGCACTTGAGGGGCGCACCGCGCGCCTCTCTCCTTTTCCAGGAGCCCCGATGTCTTCCCAGAACTGGTACCGCGGTAACACCCACACGCACACAAACGTCTCAGACGGAAACGCGTCCCTCGAATACACGGCCGAGTGGTACCACAAACACGGGTACGACTGGCTCGTAATCACCGATCACAACAAATTCACGCCGGTCGAAGAGATCCCGTACCACCCCGAGACTCCGTTTCTCCTTATCGCCGGGTGCGAAATCAGCATGAGCGCCGAGGGAAAACCGGTGCACGTGTGCGCGGTCAATCCACGGGAAAACCCGAACAGCGTCGCCATGCCGACCATCATCCAGACACTGCAGGCCGGGGTGGACCGCACAAATACCCTCGGCGGAATCCCCATCATCAACCACCCGAACTGGTGCTGGGCATTCACCGAATACCACATGGCACGCGTCACCGACTGGGCGCTGTTCGAGATATTCAACCCCAGCACCGACTGCAACAACTGGGGCGGCGGCGGGGAACTCAGCATGGAAGAGCGCTGGGACCGCATGCTGTCCGCCGG
>JAKPPK010000014.1 GCA_029547385.1 Candidatus Latescibacterota bacterium | reverse complement strand
AAAGGCGAAGAAGTCAGTGGGTGGGCACACCGGTGCCATACATCGAACCGTGTACCCGATGTCCCTCTTCTTCGTGGCTTTCAGGCCCACAAGTGCGGTGAGATGCCCGCCTGCGGAGGCGCCGGTGATCCCGAACCGAGTCACGTCGAGTCGGAACCTCTCCGCGTTGGCCGCCGCCCATTCCAGCGCAGCGAAAATGTCCTGTTCCTGCGCCGGGTGTGGGTGGGTTCCGGTAAGCCGATAATTGGGAAAGAGCGATGCGATTCCCAGTTTCAGAAACTCCTCCCCGAAAGGGTGCATCATGCTTTTGTCCCCGCCTGACCACGCGCCGCCATGGATACACAGAACAGCCGGGAAAGGGCCTGCCCCTTCGGGAAGCATGATGTCGAGCACGCCACGTTCGCTGTCGGGACGATAAACCACGTTTTCCACGAACATTTGCCAAATCCTTTGAGAAAATGACCACCTGATCTCGCAGTAGCTGATGCGCCTATCTTTCAAAGTAATTGGTTCATTTGCACCGGAGAAACGCCTCCACGTTGGCAGTGGCCAGACGGAGAACGCATGCTGAAGAAGTTCTTCTGGAACCTTTACGACCATCTCGGCACGTGTGTTGTGCTGAATCTGTTGTGGTTCCTGGCAAGTCTTCCCTGGTTTCTTGCGATCTGGAGCGCGGGCAGATTACTGGTTTCGAGCTTTGGTGCAGTCGGATTTGTGACGGCACTCGCAGCCGGGTTTGCCGCGATCTGGCTCAATCCGGCAACATTGACCGCGATGTTCTGCGCCACGAGGTGGGTTCGTTACCAGCGCGTCGAGCGGGCTGACGTGTGGAGATTTTTCAGGTCTCAATTGGTTCCGGGAATCGCGCTGCCCATCGCCGCCGCTCTCGTCTTCGTTATTCTCGGCGCAAATGCGGCGTTCTATCTTCGCGCGTCGTGGATGCCACGGTTTGTCGGCCTGCTTCTGGCGGGAGTAATGCTGTGGGCGCAGGTCGCGTTCCTGCTGGTGGCGTTCTGGTTTGGTTTGAACCGCGCAGCCGGCGACGACGGAGCCAGGTTCCGCGAGGTGGTTCGCGATTCGTTCCTGCTGACATTCCGATATCCCGCTCGTTCCGCCGGCCTGCTCATTTCAACCGCCATTCTGGGCGCCGCGATGGCATTGACCCAGGTCGGCTTGTTGCTCATCGCCATGTCTGTGGCAGCCGTATTCGCGGCTACCGGCCGACGAGAGCTGTTACGCGCGATGAGGCGGGGGGAAGGCGAAGGAAACCCGGACACCCCTGAGGAACCACGAACATTTCGAGACCTTTTCGCTCCCTGGGAGGCGAACAGGTAGGCTGGAAACGGCTTGTGCTGGCGGCAGCCGGAGCCACCGCCAATCCCCTCACCGGCGACCCGGAAGCTCACGACTGCACGATCACCCGTGCTCCGCCAAACCCAAACGGGACGAACTGGTACACATCGGTCCAGTTCTCTGCATCGCTGAAGCTGTCAGGCCCCACGCCGAGAAGCTCCCCGAACGCGTGATGATGCGGCCCGAGGAGGTTGCGCAACGAATTGACCAGATCCACCCTGATGGTGTTCGTTCCGTCAACAAGAAAGCGCCCGATTTCCACTTCGTACGGGCTCCACACCACCTGTCCCGCATTGTTGCCGTTTACCCACACATCGGCCACAACGAACTGAGGATCATCGAACACGAGCTTCGCCTGCCCGGATGCGGAAAGGTTCATTTCGAAGGACTGGGTCAGGCTTATCGTTCCGGCGAAGAACGGGAATCCTTCCTCAACTAGGTTCTGCGCAAGAACCACAGACTTCCTGGACGTGATCACAAAGGCTCGGTTGTCTTCTGTCCTCACACCGAAGTCACCGATCACATAAAGTGACTCCAGCTCGATCTTCGGGTCGGCCGTGCCGCTCAGAACTATCGTGTTCTCGCCCATTCTCAGAAGCCCGTTCAATGAGCGTTTCCGAAAACTGGTATCCACCCAGAACCCGCAGTCGGTTTGCGGCAATTCGGTACCGTTCACACTGACCGAAAACGCTTCGGGCGTTTCTAGAACGAGAAACACATCTGACTCTGGAACAACCTCCACGGAGACGCAAAACTCCAGTGAGAACGTCCCCGAATGGCTTCGGACCGGATGGAGAACTTTCCAGAGCGGGTCCGGCCCTTGAAGCTCCCCGTCGCCAAGTCTCCAGCGGACCGTATCGAGGGTGATCGCGTTCGGATCACGCGGTTCGCTTAACCAGCTGCCATCAAGGTCAATCTCATCGCCCTCTTCGAAAAATTCCTCCTCGTCTTCATCGATCTCGCGTGCATCCTTCGATCGATCCATCACCAGCAGCAGGGAACCGCAGGGTTCAATGAACCTGCTCACAACGACCTCGTCATCCAACACCTCGACGGCAACCTCATGAACGTCCCCGGTACGCGGGTCCCATTCCTCCACTGCCCCATCTCCCTGCAGCAGAATCTCGCACGCGTACCCACGGGTGCGGTCTGTGTTGGCGAAGAAAAAGAGGTCTTTCTCCCCGTCCGCTCGCTGGTGCACCCAGACGGGCGCTACAGGGTAACCTTCCGGGGAAAGAATGCGAACATTCGGCTCCAGAAGCTCGCCGAGAACGCTCGTGAATGCCGTTCGGTCATTCTCCACGACGATGGTATCTCTAACGAAATCCCACGCGTCCGTTTCCGCATCAATCCTGCGCGCCACAGGTTTCATTGAGATCACCGCGCCCTGTGCCGCCATCCACTTCTGCAGGAAGTCAACTGTCGTCCGTCGCAACGTGAAACATGGCGGGATCACCACCAGTTCGTACTCAGCCTCGCCCACAAACAGCCTGTCGTGCTCCAGTCTGCCGTATTTTGCCAGGAGGGATTCGTCGGCATAGTCATAGTCGTAGTGCTCTTCCAGCAGCCAACGGCTGACCTGGTCAAACCATTCGCTCAATTGCCTTGCGCGTCGGTCATCCCCGGGTTCGTACAGGGCCCACGCACTTTCGATCGGGTGAATGACGAGGACCTGCGAAATCCGTTTTCCGCGAGTAAGCGCGTACGACAATCGCGCTTCGTAATCCGCGATGAGGTTATTGAAGCGCCACCACGGTTGCTGGAACGAGATTGTGGGAGGGTAATCGCGCTTGCGCTCGCCCCGCATCGAGTACAACGCAAGGTGAGGGTTCAGAAGGTTGATACCGTGCACGAAGTGCCAGTCAGCGATCCATTTGCGCCCTTCGAACGTCAAATTCTGCCCGGAGCACCCGTACAACTCAGAGAGTGCACGGCCCTTCCCGATCTGATGAGCGACCGATGTAACCTGCTTCGCAGTCATGATGTTGTCGATGTTGCGCCCGAGATGATCCATTCCGGGCCAGCCCATGTGTTCGTAATGCGGCATGGCTGCACCGACCCACTGAATCTGGTCGACGAGGGTGTCCTCGCACATGTAGTGCCCGGTCAATTCAAGGTTGTGCTCGCGGCACCAGCGTCCGTACGGCTCACTGAAATTGTCGAGAAACATTTCCGTCGCCGTGCGCCAGAAGTGGTAGCGCACGCGGGCAAAATCCCCCTCGCGCTTGAAAACCGAGATAATTCGATCGAGTATGTCGTAACCCCATCTTCCGGTGAACCGTTCTCTAAAGCCGGGTGACCACGGTACGGTGTTCGAAGGGTGGATTCCCCGTGCATGCCAGAAGATGTAGCCAGGCTCGTCCGTGAAGCAGCCCGGAATGGTCGTCCCGCAGTGTGCCCCGAGAAGCGCCGCATACGGGTCGAGAGTTGATCTCGCAAACTCCTCGAACGCCTCGGGATTCATCAAATCGACGTAGGTCGTCCCGTTGAACCAGGGATTCCCCATCGGCTCGACCCACTGGCTGATGTACGCCAGTTCCGTTCCGGAACGAACTGACGCGGGGTCTATCCGAACCCATCTGCCTGACTCCCTGGCAAAGACCGCGAGAACGGTATTGGTATCTTCTGGAGGGGGCACCGGATGGCACTGGAGCGCGGTGTTTCTCACTGCAGGATTCGATCGGGGAACCAGTCCGCCCGCGTACCCGGATGGCCATTTATCCTCGTCGTAGAGATACGCGCAAAGACCCTCCCGGGCGGAGAGTTCCACCGTGTGCCGGGTCCGGTCCATCCATTCGTCGCTCAGGTAGGGAGTTACCAGACCGATACGGCTGTGCATGAAATAGCCGCCCCACCCGCGTTTTTTCATGTCAAGCGCCTGTGCTTCCAGCTCCTCATTCCGGAGATCGTCGTTCCACGACCAGAATGGCGCGGGGCGGTAGATTCCCGCAGGATTCAGAAAATCTTTCCGTTCCATAGTATTCCCTTTCGCAGGTATTCGCGAACTCCGATCCGGCCCTCCCGGCGTGGTTGGTTCCAACTACGGTCAAGCCCCACACGTAATGCCGTCCGTTCAGCCCGCCGTCGCCAGCTCCACGGTGGGCAATGCGCGCCCGAGAAAGCGTTCGCCAACCTCGCGGAATTTTTGGGGTGCATCCGACACGAAAAAGCGATGGCCAGAAACTGCACTCCCGTCGCTTTCCAGTTCGTTTTCCTGAAGTACGCGCCCCACCTCCCGGGTAACCTCAGCCGCGGAGTCGGTGAGGATGGTTTCCGGTCCCATGACACGGCGGATAACAGGCATCAACAGAGGGTAATGCGTGCAGCCCAGGACGAGCACGTCAATCATCGCCTCTCGCAAAGGATCGAGGTACTCATGCGCGATCAGAAGGCTCGCTGCGCGGTCTGTCCACCCTTCTTCGGCAAGCGATACGAACAACGGGCAGGCCTGCGCGAACACGCTGATCGAAGGGTCGATCCGCGTCAATGCGCGCTGATACGCCCCTGAGGCTATTGTACCCTGGGTTCCGATTACGCCTACGAACTTCCTCCTGCTGGCTCGGACCGCAGCCACCGCTCC
>JAKPPK010000574.1 GCA_029547385.1 Candidatus Latescibacterota bacterium | reverse complement strand
TAGCCTCTGCCGCTCTCCGCATCATTGCCTCGACACGAGTCCGGCCTCCCAAAGGCTCCAGCTCGCCGTCTGGAACCGTTTCCAGGAATTCCAGTTCCTCCGCGAAGCCGAGCATCACCCATGCCAGCCCTCTCGTCCACGTGCTGAACGCAGAATAGCCTTGCTGGCTGTTCGGGCAGCGGTACATCCCGTTGTTGACGTTGAATATGCTCTCATGTGCCACTCGCCCGCGCACGTCATATGCGTCACGGCCCTCACCGTAGAAAACAGCATAACGGGCCGTAGTTTCCGCGTGGGCAACCATTCTAGATAACAGCGACACCCGCGCGTCCTGTTCTTCCAGAAGAACGTGCCCCAGGCGGTGCGCGAGGGACAAAGAGCGCAAACTGCGCATAGTATCGGCAAAAAGCGAATGCGGGCCGTTGAACGAATAAATGAACCCCCCGCCCTCCGCAGTGGGTGTCCACCGCCGTGCCTGCACTGCGCCGCTGCATTTGAGGGCCAGTTCACAGAATTCGAGTTCCGCCGGGTCCGACGCGAATCGTCCCTCCAGGATCAGGCGACGCAGGTTCCCGTACGTGCTGATGTTGTTGAAACCGTGGTCGTGAACTCCCATGTGCGTGATGTGGCTTGCCATGACCGCGCGCGTTTTGCTCCTGCCAAAGTCGAGGAAACGCCGCTCGTCGGTCGCGTCAAACTGAAGGAGCGCGGAACCGAACTCAAATCCCTGCGTCCACTCGGTCCAGCCTTTGGAGGTGTACTGCCCACGCACCGTAAATACAGGGGATCCGTCGGTTGCAGACCTGTTTCTGGTCAGCAGATCGATTTTTGAAGCGGAAAGCCCCCACGCAGCTTCGATTTGTGGGAGAAGGGCCTCCGCGGTAATGCTCACGTCCGTGCGAATCATCAGATAGTTCCAGAAAACGCGTGTTGCCGCGAGAACCACGCTATCAGAATGTACAGAGGTGAAGGATAACGCGAAACCCGGACGCATGGTGGCACCGGGCACGGAAGGGGTGGTTGTGTCCCTACGGCAAGTTCGTTACCCTACCGTCATATCATCGCGCCTTTTGAACCATGTGGGAAGGCCACGAACGGGGGTGTTCCATGGGAAAGAAACGTGATCTCGGTGCGGCGCTCCTCTGCAAACCTGTCTCCCTCGAAAGTCTCTTCAACTGGCCGAAGCAGGTTCCCGATGACGAATGGTGGAGCAATATTGCGACCCGGGTCAGGGCATTCCCGGAAGGGAAACAGGTCTCCTGGGGCATCCCGTTCCGGTTGGGCAAGGGCAAGAACAAACGCGTTATCATGCTGGCGAGGGATACGCAGGACGTGACAGTCTCATTGCCGGCGGACAATGGCTCTTCGATTTCGTATCTCTGCCTTCTTCATGCGTGGTTCGAAAAGGTGCCGGATGACAAAACCCTGCCTCCGCAGGAGGGTTTGCCGGTCGCCGAGTACGTAATCACGTACGATGACGAGAGCGCGTATGTGCAAACGGTGCGTGCCCGGTTCGAGGTCCCGATGGCGTCAAGCCCCGGCCCACCGTGGTTGGCCGTCCAGTTCGACGCGTGGACCGCGATTGATCCGACAAAACCGACCACCGATATGGGCTGGGGTGTTGCGCAGTTCGGGTTCGGAAAGGAACATGTTCGGCAACAGCCCGCGATAGTTCTGTACGCCCTCCCCAACCCGCACCCGGAAAGAAAACCCGCCTCCCTCACCATCCGCGGATTGGTCGATGCTCCTTTCGTCGTTGCCGGTCTTACGGCGTATTTCGGCGAGCAGCACCCGCTGCGATACCTGCCGAGACGGCATTATCGGGTGACGTTCGACGACATGCCACGACACGTCACACGGGCAGAGCTCGACCTGGGCGAGATCACGCGAATCGAACGCACCACCGGTCCCAGAAACGAAGAATGGCTCGGGGCGCCCCATGCCGGGGTATCGGGCGCTCGTGAACCCGACACCGGGGCCGAAGACCTCATCGAAGCCGCGGGAGCACCTGACGCGACGATGTCTCTGCGGCTCGAAGGGAAGAAAAAAGCGTACTCGTTCCGCTTGGGCGAGGTCTTCGAAAAAGGCATCTCGGAGTCCGGGAAAGCGAAACTCGAGGTAATCGGGCGGCAGCGACAATGGCTGAATGTCCGGATCATCGACTCGAGCACCGGCAGGCCGACACCTGTCCGGGTTCATTTTTCCGGACCGCACGGAGAATATTTGCCACCCTACGGGCACCATTCCCAGGTGAACACGAACTGGTTCGAAGACTATGGCGCGGATGTCCGTGTTCGCGACATGAGCTATGCATACGTTCCGGGCGAATTCCGGACCGAATTACCCGTAGGCGACGTGTTCGTGGAGATCAACAAGGGGTTTGAATATCAGCCCACACGCGCCAGGGTTACGGTTCAACCGGGACAAAAGGAACTGGAACTCCGCGTCAATCGCTGGAAGGACCTCAGAAGCGCCGGATGGGTTACCGCCGATACGCACGTCCATTTCCTGAGCCCGCATACCGCGTGGCTGGAAGCGCAGGCTGAGGGCGTCAACGTGGTGAACCTGCTGGCATCTCAGTGGGGGCGGCTTTTCACCAACGTCGGAGACTACATCGGTCGGGTGGGTGTCGCGGAAAACGATACCATTGTGTACGTGGGCACCGAAAACCGGAACCACATGCTCGGCCACATGTCCATGCTGGGAACGCAGGGAATGCCGGTTGTTCCCATGTGCGCCGGGGGACCAACGGAAGCCTGGATCGGTGACCCGGACTACCGGACGCTCGCCGAATGGGCGATGGAAAACCGCCAGAAAGGCGGCGTAGTCATCAGGCCGCATTTCCCCTACTGCGGGTGTACGGAGGATCCCGTACCCATCATCGCCGGTCTCGTCGACGCACTGGAGACCGGCTCCCTCCAGGGCGGAAATTTCCCGTTGCAGGAATGGTACCGTTACCTGAACTGCGGGTATCGTGTCGCGGTTGCCGGTGGCACGGACAAGATGAGCGCGTCGTGTCCCCTCGGCTGGATCCGCACCTACGCGCGGGTTGATACAAATGAACCCTTCACCTACGACGCATGGGCACGCGCCGTCCGGGCCGGCCGCACAATCTCCACTACCGGGCCGCTCATTGACCTTTCGGTGGACGGGCATGGCGTGGGAGACGTGATCAATGTGAGGACCCGTGCGGGCACCTACGAGGTGGATGCCATCGCGGAATCAGCGTGGAGCCTCGGGAAAATCGAAGTGGTGTGCAACGGCCGTGTGGTGGCGTCGGAGGAATCCGCCGCCGGAGCGAAAACGCTTCGCTGCAAGGCCAACGTTGTCCTCTCGGGAAGCGGATGGATTGCTGCCCGCTGCGTGGGGCACGCAAATCAGCCGGGATATCTGGTGGCCCACACGTCTCCAGTATATATCGCCGCCCGCGGTTCCGTTCTTTTTGACGGCCC
>JAKPPK010000517.1 GCA_029547385.1 Candidatus Latescibacterota bacterium | reverse complement strand
TCGAGGAGGTTTTGTAATGGCAAGGGCAGGCGCAAGCTACAAGGGGGAGGCTTCCAATTCGGAAGTCTCCCCTATTTTATTGGTGCGGGCGCTCGACATCCCGGCGGTAAACAACCCGTCGGTCAAGGTGAGCCTCTACCTCACTGGCAATCAGTCGGACGTGACGTTTTTCAACGAGAACGACGCCTCGCAGCTCTACACCGCGTGCGCGCTCTCTTACGACCAAGTAGCGGCCTCTACGGACAACGAGATAGGCACGGTCAACGTGCGGTTGGACAATGTATCAGGGACATTCACATCTCTAGCGAAGGACTACGTTCTCCGGGGAGCACGCGTGCATCTCCTTGAGACGTTCGCGGACACGCTCGGTTCACCCGACGGGGCGAGGTGGATCTTCCAAGGCCACATCGAACGGGCGACTATTTCAATCAGCGCGGTTGAAGTCATGGTCAAGGCGGACTTCTCACTTTCAACAAGGGTTCCGAGGCGGCTCTACTGGGTGAAGGATTTCCCACATCTTCCGTCTGCGAAAGACCCGAGGGCGCTGGCGCTGAAATGATCGGGATACCGTGGCTGGCAAAGGGGCGAGACCGGAGCGGCATCGACTGTGTAGGTCTCGCCCTTCTCGCGCAAAGAGAGCTTTACGGGAGGGAGTATTCATTTCCCTTCGACTACGACCCGGAGACGGGAGACGAAAACGTGCTTCTCGACTGGCTGGAAGACATAGCCGATGAAGCGGACGCGCCGCATGACGGCGACCTCGTGGTGTACCGGATGCCCGGAATAGACGGAGTTGTAAGGCACCACATCGGAACGGTTGTTGACGAGGCTCTGCTCCATATCTATCCGGGCAAGACTTCGCGGAAGGTGAAATTCAGAATGAAGCGGATACACAAAATCTACCGGGCGAGGGAGGTGGGAGCATGCCGGGAGCCGCGATAGGGGCGCTGCTGGGGCTTGCGTTTTCGTCGACGATAATCGGGTGGGGACTGGCGGCGACATGGCTCGGCGCAGTGATGATCGGTGCTTCCATAGGGAGCCTTTTCGACGCGCAGGAAATAGACCTAGGCAGCTCCACGCCGAACTACGCCTTCGGGCAGCTATCAAATACGAAGTCTCAGCTTCTCCCGGTCCCGATAGTGTACGGACGTTGCAGAGTCGGCGGCAACATTTTCATGCAGACGTTCTATGACGACAGCCTACAGAAGATGGATATGTTTGTCGGCGTCTCCGAAGGGCCTATTCAGTCTATAAAATCAGTGTACGCCAACGATCTCGTGCTCATCGACGAGAACGGCGACGTGGTGCACGAGTTGGTTGACAGTTCGATAAATCTCCACCTCGGCGCTCCGGATCAAGTTGCCGACAGCCGCGACCCCGGCGGGAACGCCTATCCGAACACAGCGTACATCGCCCTGACGCTGAAGGCGCAGGACGGACTATCTGGTAATCCGGTAATCTCCTCCATCGTCGAGGGGCGCAAGGTCTGGACGCCGTCGGGAACGGTGTTTACTCGAAATCCCGCATGGATTGTGTACGACTTTCTGACCAACACCCGCTACGGCGTCGGCATTCCTACCGACCTGATAGACCTCGACAGCTTCGCGGCGGCAGCGACG
>JAKPPK010000573.1 GCA_029547385.1 Candidatus Latescibacterota bacterium | reverse complement strand
GCCTCGGGGAGGATATCGCAGGCCGATTCAACTCGGACGTATTTACCGAATGCCTCCCGGTAACGTGCCGTCGCCTCTGCCATTGTTTTCAGCGCGAGCTTTCGATCTTCTCGCAGCTCAGGCCGGCGCTTCAGTAGTTCGGTCACGTCGTACATGACTACGCCGACCGTTTCGAGCACCTTCGGGTCTTCCAGAAGGATCTTGTCCCCTTCCGGTTGCCCGTGGTCGAAGGTCTGAATCGCGTACACGTTAGGGAAATATGACGTGCCATCGAAGCAATCCATGTCATGGTTGGAAACATGATACCCCAGGCGAAGGAACCTATTCAGTTCATCGCGGGAGTAGCGCTTGTTCAACGGCACCGCAAAGTCCTGGTACGCTCCCCCCCTTCCAGCCACGTTCCCCCGGTCGGGGTATGAAAGAGTCAACGAAGGCATCAGGGGAACACGTTTGATCCCGAAGCGCTCCGCGATAGTCTGCGCAGCGGTGAACTCGGCCACCAGTTCGGCGAAGCTTTCGAAGTTCGGTGCGAGGACAGGCACACCCGCTTCGCGGGCCTCCGCGAACAACTCATCAACCTGGTGGATGTCCGTGACTTTCTTCATCGTGTGCTCCCTCAGTGCATAATGGTGCCGCCGGTGACGTTGTAGCTCTGCCCGGTGAGGTAGGCGGCGTCATCGGAGGCCAGAAACGCAGCGACTGCCGCCACGTCCTCCACAGTCGCCGCACGCTTCATCGGTATTTTGCTCGTGAGATACTCTTTCACGTCCTCGGGCGCCATGTTCCGTTTCCTGGCATAATCGGCGACTTGCTCAGGGCCCCACATCTCGGTAAACACCACGCCGGGACAGATCGCATTCACCGTAACCCCGTCTTCCGCCAGCTCCTGCGCCAGCGCCTGCGTCAACCCGATCACTCCGAACTTCGACGCGCAGTATGCCGTATATGAACTATTCCCCTTCTTACCCGATTGGGATGAAAGATTGATGATACGGCCCCAACCGCTTTGTTTCATTGCCGGGACGACCTCACGGCACATGAGGAACATGCCCTTCAGATTTATGGCGAGCGTGCGATCCCAGATCTCGTCCGTAGTATCCTCGATACGCGCGATTTTGGAAAATCCCGCGCTGTTGACAAGGATTTCCACCTCTCCGAGCCGGGAACGCGTCTCTTCTATCGCGCGACGAACAGAATCGGCGGCAGTCACGTCCACAGGCACGCCGATTGCGCAATCACTCTTCGAAGATGCGCCGAGCTCCGCGGCAGTGGTCGTTGCGCCTTCCCCGTTCAAGTCGGCGATCGCAACGCGGGCTCCTTCCGTAAGGAATCGCGCCGCAATACCTTTCCCTATCCCTCGTGCACCTCCCGTAATCAGAGCTACACGGTTTTCAAGCCTTCCTCGCATAATCCGTTTGCCTCTCTCGGTTTGAACAGCCCCCGCGACGTTTCTACTGGGCGTCCTCCTGAGGGTTTGATCACCACTTTCAGCCCGGCGCGATCCAGCATCACCTGCATGCCGTCAAAGAAACGGCTCAACGGGAACCGGTGCGTGACGATCTTTTTCCAGTTCACGCGTCCGGCAGCAAGCAGGCCCACGGCAATTTCCACGTGTCGCGCCGTGGAATCAGAGCCTCCGGTAATCGAAATCTCGTTGTAATGTACCAGCCGGCTGTTGATTGTCACCATCGGGTCATCTTTGCTCATGCCGGCGAAAAAGTTGACCATGCCCCCTTTGCAGGCCATTTCCAGAGCCCGTTCCTGTGCCGTCCGATCAGGGGCGGTCACAATAACCACGTCTGCTCCCCGCCCGTTTGTCAGGCGCTTCACCTCTTCAACCGGGTCGCAACTGGCGGCGTCTATCACCGCGTCCAGGTCGAGTTCCCGCAGGAGATCCTGCCGCGTCGCTGAGCGTTGGCTCACGATTACCCGGGTGGCGCCGTTTGCCTTCGCAAGTTCGGCGTTAAGTGCACCGAGGGGGCCGCCCCCCACAACGACCACGGTCTGCCCGGTGCGTACGCCGGCAAGTTGTTGGGCGTTGACGGCGCATGAGAGGGGCTCGGCAAGGCATGCACCGTCATCCTCGAGCGACGACGGCACCTTCACGGTGTTTCCGGCGCGAATGCCTTCCCAGGGGATTGCGATGTAGGGCGCGAACGCGCCCGGGAATGCACGGCTGACAGGCATCACGTTCGGGCAGAGATTCGTTTTTCCGGCCCAGCATGCGGGGCACGCCATACACGAGAGCGTTGTCGCCATCACCACCCGGTCGCCGACCGCAAATCCTTTCGCGTCGGAGCCCACTTCCACGATCTCTCCCACGAATTCGTGCCCTACAATCTGTGGCGGTTTCACTCTGGGGTCAGGCGCTTTGAACATCTTTACGTCGGAACCGCAGATTGCGCACGCATGAACCTTCGCAAGCAAACCGTTCCGCGGGCATGACGGGACCGGCATCTCCTGAATGGAGAGCTTGTGATCGTTTCCGTACACAACGGCGCGCATGGGGGACTCCTTACGTCTTCAGGTTGTTCTGGCAATGTTCTCCGAACCGGCCATTGGGAAAAATACACCCGTTTGAGAGGCCGACCAACAGCGGACGGACCGTTTTTGGATTCCCTCGGTGTCAGCGTCCGCGAGAAAAAGGACGAAGCGTTTCGCGTCCGCCGAACACGTGCCTTCGTCGTATAATTAAATGGGGGGCGACCCCGAGCCGAAGGTTGCTTCTCCACCAGGTCCGCGAGAACTTGGGAACCGAAATGCCCTTTGCACGTCCTACTATTCGTTGGCAGCGTTCTCCGAACCAGAGCGAGGGGTCCGTGCATGAGCGAGTTACTTTTCGTGGAGCAGTTTACAAGGCAAAGCGAAATGGTGACTGACGAAGACCTGCTCGCACAATCCCTCGACGGCAGCGTAAACGCCTTTGAAGTAATCGTCAATCGGTACAAAGACCGCCTTTTCAACTTCGTCGTTCGTTTCGTTGGCGACCAGGAGACGGCGGAAGACATCGTCCAAGAAACCTTCCTCCGCGCATATCGAAACCGCGATACGTTCCAGGCGGTGGCGAAGTTTTCGACGTGGATCTACACCATTGCCGGCAACCTGGCAAAAAGCGAGCTTCGGCGCCGCAAAAGGTGGCGATTCCTGTCGCTCGGCTCAAAAGACGAGCACGGCAATACGTTTGAGCTTCCTGACGTCGCCAGTAATCCCGACAGGGATGCGGAAACTCTCTTGGCGGAAGCCAAAATCGAGGATGCCATCGCTCGCCTGCCTGATCACTACCGCGAGGCGATCATCCTGCGCGATATTGAAGGGCTGGATTACGACGAAATCTCCACGATTGTGGGTGTTCCACTGGGCACCGTGAAATCAAGGATCAACCGGGGGCGCTTGCGTCTGCAGGAGGACCTCGGCGATCTTGCATGTGCTCTCTGGAAACAGGATGAGGACGAAACAACGGCAGTGCGATCTAATCCGTAAACTGCGAGTGGCTGCGTTTCGACCTCGTACCGCGGTCAAAACCGGTTACGGACGGAACCGGCAATCCTGCGGCGTTGTCTGAACTACAAACGTGAACGGGAGGTCTTATCTGATTCAATGCGATTGGAGGCAATCCGATGACGTGTGCTGAGTCTCAGAATCTGTTCTCCGAGTACCTGGAAGGGCAGATTACCGGCACCGTGCAGCAAGGACTCGTTGAGCACCTCGAAGCGTGCCCTGCGTGTGCTCAAAAGCTCAAGCTCATGCGCATCATGCGCGTGCGGCTGTCGAAGCTGGACCGAAAACACCTGCCGGATACGTTCAGTTTCGAAATGAGACGGGCCCTTCTCGCGGAGATGAATCGCGAGAACATATGGCTGAACCGTCTCCGTGCACTGCTCTCCCCCAGGCCCCAGACCGTGTGGTCTGCAGCAGTAGGCACCGCATTTGCGGCAGTGTGCTTTGCCGTACTCTGGCTGACGTTCCCCCCGGGCGGGCAATCTGGCTGGCGGTCGGACTCTGTGACCGAGGTGGATGCGGCTCAACACGACCAGTCCGTTCGTTACGTGTTGGAACATCTACCCTTTGACGGTGAGCCCATCGAATCCACGGTGAAAGACACTGCTCGCGTCATGCCGGTTCCCCCCTCGCAGGCTCGCGAGGTGGTCCAGCCGGTAAGCGCAACGTTCTGAATTCCTGCAATGCCAAACCGGGTATTGAAACTGGTGGCCGCGTTGACGGTAGCTGTCTCTGCCGACCACGCCGGTTCCACTGTACTTCAGGACATGGAGCGCGAGGTGTCCGGCATCGCCTCCAGAGTCGCCTCCCGCGTGGTGACTGTTCAGGCATCCTTCCGGAATCCGAACGACGAGAATGCTCCCGGGATCGTCAACGTGGGCACTGGCCTCCTTCTTGATTCCCTGGGGCATGTAATCACCGCCTCAAGTGTGCTTTCCGGAATGCGTGTCGCAACCCCCGTCATGACTGTAATCGACAATGGCGACCGAACGCATGAGGCGCTGTTGTATGATGTGGACTCAACGCTGAGAATTGCGGTTCTTTACGTGCCGACGATGGAGGCGGGCTCGCCGATACACGCCAAAAGGGCGGAATGGGCTCCGGGTTATTTTGCGCTGGTCGTGGGTAACTCGTTCGGGGTCGGTCCCGCCGTTCGGATGACGACAGTATCCGGGCAACGGGCACGGGATGGATTCTGGCAACTGAGTGATCCGGCGACGCCGGGGTTCAGCGGCGCCCCGGTGTTCGACAGCCGCGGTGCGTTCGGGGGGATCATAGTCGGAGAAGTGGCCGGTCAGGCACGCGAACAACGGCCGTCGCCGGCAGTCATGGTTACCGCGCGTCAGCTTGCCCCCGTAATGAGCAGAATAGCGGCGCTTTCCGGGAACAATAACCGCTCATGGTTGGGCCTGTCTGTCCGTCCATTCGTGCAGACGGATGGAGGCACCGCGTTGGTGGTGAGCAACGTGATTGGCGGGAGCCCCGCTGCACAGGCGGGCTTTTTGCCCGGCGACGTGGTTACCCGGGTTGATACCGTCGACGTGAATTTCGTCAGCGATCTCGCGGACTGGGTGAGACGGTCACGTCCCGG
>JAKPPK010000453.1 GCA_029547385.1 Candidatus Latescibacterota bacterium | reverse complement strand
CCGAGTCGCTGGATCTCCGTCCACGTAGCTCCGCTGTCCGTCGATTTGTAAACCTTCCCCGTCGGGTATGTCCCAGCAAGTACAACACCAGAACCCAGCGATGCCAACGAAAGCACATCCGTTTCAGAGCCGAGTCGCTGGATCTCCGTCCACGTAGCTCCGCTGTCCGTCGATTTGTAAACCTTCCCCGTCGGGCATGTCCCAGCGAGCACAACACCAGAACCCAAAGATACAAACGAAAGATCATACGTTTCAGAGCCAAGTCGCTGAATCTCCGTCCAAGTAGCTCCGCTGTCCGTTGATTTGAAAATCTTCCCCGTCGGGTATGTCCCAGCAAGTACAACACCAGAACCCAGCGATACAAGTGAACGCACATACGTTTCAGAGCCAAGTTGCTGGATCTCCGTCCACGTAGCTCCGCTGTCCGTCGATTTGTATACCTTCCCCGTCGGGTTTGTCCCAGCGAGTACAACACCAGAACCCAAAGATACCAACGAAAACACATACGCTTCCGTGCCGAGGCGTTGAAAATGTTGCGCGAGATATGTTTTCCACTGTTTCTTGTGCAAGGACGCAGGGACTATAGCTCGCTCAGTATCTGTCCCGGTCTGCGTTTCAAGATCCGTCGCCAGCTCCACCAGCCCCGCCGCGCTCGTCGTGGCGGCGTCCGTCGAGGCGATATCCTTGTCGCTGACCTTCGCGGATAGTTCCGCAAGCGTCACCGCCGTGTGCGCGTCGAGAGCGTGCGCTGATGGCGTGAAGTCTGATGGCTTGTTCGAAACATTCTCCCACGCAACGGAACCCGCGCTGTCAGCAGCCGTTGCGCGTCCCGCAGTCGTCGCGTAGGTCGCCGTATCCGCAGCAACGGCGGCGTTTACCTTGCCGTCGGCGTCGCTGTCGTAGTCGATTTTGAGCATGTCTCCGGCGCCTTCCCCGTCAGCACCTTTCCTGGCGATGATTTGCCAGTAGCTATCGCTCGTTGCCGGAGGCGTCTGATTTGTTCCAGTCTGGAGCGCGATGTAGGAATTGCCGTTGTAGTACACCACATCCCGCGCCACATACTCTGTGGCGGAATTCCACTCGCCCTTCCACTCTACGCCCGGAATTCCCTGCGCTCCTGTGTCACCCGTCGCACCCTTGATATTTCCCTTCTGAACCCATGCACCCGATTCCTTGCGATAGACGTTAGACGTCACAGTGTCCAACGCCATATCTGTTTCCGCACCAAGAGAAGTTGAAGGAATACCGCTTACTACATGCCAACGGCTACCCGCCGTTCCCGTTGCGCCGGTTGCGCCGGTTGCGCCCTGTGGTCCTTGCGCCCCCGTCGC
>JAKPPK010000440.1 GCA_029547385.1 Candidatus Latescibacterota bacterium | reverse complement strand
CGTCCGCAGTTCTCGCAGGCGGTCGTTTCGCCCGTGAGCGTCACGGAAGTCTCCACAGCCGTATCCGCGTTTATTTCGTTCCTGCGGCAGAATGACTTCACCGTGTTCAGAGATATGCCAAGCGTCCGGGCAATGCTGCCGTAGCCGTTCCCGGCGGCGCGCAGGTTTATGATTTGTGCTTTCTGATTGTCGGTCATAATCCTTCGGCTCCTTCCGAGGGATAGGTCTTGTTGTATCTCCCTCACTCACTACCGAAAAATTCAACCCCCATCGTTTCGGCACAAAAAAAGCGGCCTGCAGGCTCTCCGAAGGGATACCCACAGGCCGTCCTGTCAAATCAAATCCCCACGCCATAAGGCTTTTGACACATCTGACACGAGAAATGCCATTACAACATAAATCCGTGAACCGAAAAACGGTAATAAGGAATATGTGTGTAATATAAAAAGAGATAGGATTTACGTGTCAGACGTGTCAAGCGTTACCCATTAACGCGGGTACAAAAGTCGAGCGAAATCCATCCCACGCCGCTTTTCAGCCGTCCCCAGCCTGCGGTCGAGCCTTTGCCGGACTTCACCTCCACGATGGTGTAGATGCCGACGGGAATGAACTGTGTCCTGTCGTAATCCGTCCCCGGTCCTTTGCGGATGTTAAGGTCGGAGATGCTGACCTTCGCAAGGAAGGGAACATCAGCCGATGCCGCCGGAGCAGTTGTTTTCGGTGTGTAGATGTTTACACCGTCCACATCGAAAACACTATATCCCGGATTGGCGTCCGCGCACTTCTTGGCGTTTTCCAGAATCTTGAACGCACCTTTCTGCGACTTGGAATCCGCCCAGGTCTTACGGACGCGGTACCATGCGATAGGCGTTTCGGACTCCTTCACATCGTACTGCGTGAGGTTCCACCGCTCGATGATGGAGCAGAGGTTCTCCGCATAGGTAAGGCTCGTGGCATAGCCGCCGTCCTTGATGATCTGCACGGCTTTCTTGTAGTCCGTGCAGCCCTTCAGTCCCTCATAGCGTAGCTTGCTGCCGTTCTTCGCGCCGAGCAGATAAGCGGAATGGTCTGCGATGGAATCCTCCACGCACGGATACCTTCGGAAGTCCGCCGTGATCGTCTCGTAGCTGCCGTCCGTATGCTGCTCCTTCGTCTGCTTGGTGTACTTGCTCTTTCCGTCCCAGGTCGAACCGCTCCAGGTGTTGCCGGAGAGGGAGCATTTCATGCCGAACAAGTTATTTGCGTTCTGCGCCAGTTCGGATTTGCCGTAGCCGGATTCGAGGATGAACTGCGCCATCGAAACCGATGCAAGGATGCCCGTTTTCTTCTGATCGGCGGTAAACAATGTCCCCACACTCTTTACAACATCAGCCTCGGAAAGCCCGGAAAAGGCAGAAGCCTGTGTTCCCTGTGTAGTTGTGGGACCATCGGAACCATCGGTACCACTACCGAGAGCCGCCGTGACCTTCTCGGCAAGATCGCCCATCCTGGCAAACATCCAGTTGCCGGGACAGCTTTTGTTTGCGAACCACCGATGGACGGTCAGGATCATCTCGCCGGATTTCGGCTCATAGTTAAGCGTCTTGTCCTTATCGCCGAACCACAGCAGCTTGTTCTTGCCATTACGCTGGCAGATGTCCACGCACAGCTTGATAAGCGTCTGATAAACGATGTCGCGGAACGCATACGGCTCCGTGGTGTCGGACGCGCACTCGATGGTGATCGCTCTTTGGTCATTCGCGCTTGAGGAAGAACACCAGGAGCGGTTCTTCTCCTCAACATACATCCCGATGCGGCCGTCCTTATCAATACCGTAATTGCTGGACGCTTTCGTGGAGGTTTTTTCAAACCACTCGCCAAGTCCCTCCGCCGTACACTGACCCACGACACAGTGGGGAGTGATGCGGTCAATGGAATGCGTCCGCTGCCCGGAATGATTCGGGCTGAGTCTTGTATAAGCCACCATAGGGCTGTTCGTGTAAGCCATTACTCGTCACCGTCCTTTCCATCGGTTTCGCGGTCGTGGAGCTGCTCCAGCACCGCCTTCAGCTTTTCGGGGATGGGCAGACCCAGGTGCGCGGCGTTCTCCGTAAGGCTCACGCCCTCATTGGAGATGTAAAAGAAAATGACCGCCGTGCGCAGGACGCTGCCCGTGCCGATGACCTGCACATCGAGGATGTTGGCGATCCCCACGAGCAGGAAAATAAGCACCTTGCGGCAGATGCCCTTGAAGCCCACCTCGCTTGAGAGCTTCTTGTCTGCAACGGCGCACATGATGCCCGTGATGTAGTCGATCGCCACGAAAGCCACGAGAGCGATGAGCAGACCGTCACAGCCGCCGAGGAAGTAGCCGAGCCATCCTCCGATTGCCGCGAAGATCACCTGAATCGTGTTCCAGAACTCTTTCATAAGATTTGTCCTCCTTTGCGTTTTTGGTATGAAAAAAGCGACTGCCCGTAAGCAATCGCCGTTTTCCGAAAGATAGTGTGTCGTATTGTGTTATATTGTCATACCTGTTTCGGCAGCCACTCCCACAGCCGCAAATCCTCCTGACCAAGGGACCACATACACATCCCCCGGAGCTTCCACCGATAAGCCGCCTCGTTCGCCCAATAGACGAGGGAGTCCACGTCCTGGTAATAGAGGATGGAGAATCCGTCCGCATCGCCGAGGAACAGCCGCGATATCCAGATGTTGATGTCCACGGGTATGACCGATGCCTGGTAGTCGTTGCCGCAGGAAAGCGAGAGCATATCGTCCGAATGGAAGAAGTCGTAGTCCATCGAAATGTCCTCGCTCCTCGTGGATGATTCCTCCACGTCAGCCGTCAGCGTGAACACCTGGAACTCGCTGTCCCATGTGCAGTTGCTCCTGCTGATACGCCCGTAGGATTTCTGCGTCCCGTCCGGCATGACCACATCGAACCGCTCATACGGCTCGTATGTCCAGGCGTCCCCCAGGCGCATCAGTTCGCAGACCGTCCGGTTGTCGGAGCGGTACCCCGCGTAGCCGCCGGAGAAGCCGCTGACCGTTGCCGTGAACCGCAGCGTATAGGAAGAGCCGGAATAGACGCGCACCCTGTTCCCACGGATACGCATTTCTACCGTGTACATATTCGGATCGTCACGAAGGTCGGCGTTCGGCGTCCGCAGTATCTCTTGGTTGTAGCTGCCGAGGAGCGTGGAGCCGTTGTATAGTTCCACCGCCTGACTGTCGTAATTGAGACAGCAGAACAGGTTACCGCAGAACACGCCCGCCCGTCCGCTGCCGTTTGCCGGGAACGCCAGCCTTGCACGGAGGTGGATGTCCGAGAAGCCGTCATACTGCCACGCAAGCTGACCCTTGCCGTCAAGCTGGGAGTATACGCGCTCCGTGGAGTATTCCTCCGACCGCCACACCTCGAAGGAGCCGGACAGGATTTTCCAGTAGTTCGTCTCCAGTACGCCGTAGTCCCGGAAGTCCTCGTACCACACGAGAGCCGAGTCGGGCTTTCTGCGGAGCATTTCAAGCGTGAGACGGAAACCACGGTCGGGACCGACCATGTTGCCTTCCACATCCTTGAACTGCCGCGGAGAGAATGCGTAGATTGCGTCTCCCGCAGACGGTTCTTCCGAGAAAGAACCGCAGACGCGGAAACCGTAAAACTGTACGCCCTTCACATCGACAGAAATTTTCAGCGTATGCGTTCCTGCCGAAAGACTGACGCCGCTTGCAAGCGAAGTCCAGAAGGTGCTTCTCCAGTACGGCCACCACAGGCGGTTTTCCGAATAGTACGTGGTCGCTCCGTCCAGCGACACATAGATGCCGTTCTTGTCCCAGAAGGGATAACAGAGCCGCACCGCTACATCATAAGTCCCCGCCGTGCTTATGTTAAAACTGTATGTGACCGAGCCTTCATCTCCGAGCGTAGCAATGCCGTTCTCAATGGACACAATGCCGGATGCGCCGGTGTAGTTGCCGCCGTCATGGTCGATGATGATATTTTCAAACTCGGTTTTCTGCTGCTTGCCGTATGCGGTCAGATAATGCCTGCCGTTATATGTCCCGCTCATCTGCGGATAGGAATAGCTGTCCGCGTCCCGTCCTTCCATGTAGTCGTACACATGAGGGAGCGCCCACGGCACTTTGTTGTTATCGTCCCAATATCCCACGAACGGGATGAACGGCTGCGGCGGCTCGTCATCCGTGAAGTTATACACGCCTTTCAGCCAGTTCTGCGCGGCGTAGTAGGTCTGCGAGGTGCCGCGATAAGTCTTGCCAATGTTGGATGGCAGGTCATATATTTGCCAGTTCCAGCCGTAGGCGGGCATTCCGAGGAACACCTTCTCGGTATCCATGACCTCGGACGCATAGTCGTAGATGCCCTCAAGCCAGGAACGCGGGGAAACCGGTCCCGGCGCGGAGCCTGCCCACGCCATGCCGTAGCTCATGATGGACGCGGTATCGCAGTAACGGTTAAGGTCTGCGTACACGCACCAGTTCTCGCCGCCGACCGAGCCGTTGACGCTCGTCATACCCGGCAGGCAGATGTTCATCATCTTGGAGGGATCGTAGGCTTTGACCGTGTTGTAGATATTACGGAACATCGCTGTGGATTCCTCGTGCGTGGAATACCCATCGCCTTTTTCAAGATCGATGTCGATGCCGTCACACCACGGATATTTCTGCATAATGCGGACGATCTCCGAGAGAAACATATCCTGCGCGCCGTTCGTATTGTCCCGCAAGGCGCGGAAGATGCTGTTCGTTCCGTCATTCGCCACGGTGAGGAGCCAGTTGATGTGCGGATAGCGGTTGATGTAGGTGAGCATACTGCTGATCGACACGCCGCTCTCGTAAATCTCCCCGGTAGCCCTGACCTTGAAGGAGAAAAGACCGATCTGGCTGATGCGGTCACCGTAGTCCCGCAGAGCGTTATACATCCTGGTGTTGCCCATAAAAGTCCACACCATGATTTTCTTTCCCTTTAATGTGTCCATCAGAGCAGTCCACCTCCATCGTCCATTTCCTGCATCGAATATAAAAGCTGCGCAGATTTCCCCTGCGGAAGGGACACGATGTGCTTGGAATCCCACGCCGCGCTGTACTGATAAAATCCGTCCTTCGTTTCCTTCACGCCGTTCCTCGTGCATTGCCGGGTAGATGCCAGAAGAGCCACATCGTCCCCGGCGTACATGGCGTTCGGGAAGGTCGCTTTCTGACCGCCCACGCCCTGGGCAAGCGTGACCGAGCCGACTTCCATGTACTGTTTCGGATGGAGGTGGATGTCAAGCCCCGCCGATGTGCCGCCGAGGTTCAAGAGAATTACCGTCTCTTTCGAGCGGACGATGCCGTTGAACCACACGGGAGCGTTCTCCGATTCCTTCAGACAAACTTCCGTGTGCGGAGCGTATCCCGTCAGCGCGGAGCCTTCCTGCAGTTGCAGGTCGGTGAACCATATCCTGCCGGAGCAGTCGGTGATGGTAGGAACCACCGTGACGCTCACGACCCGCTTGTCCTGCTTCTTGTTCACGACCTCCGCAAGACGAATGAATCTGACGTTACCCATCAAGCGTCCACTTTATCTCGCAGGGATGTCCTACCCATCCCGTAGCGACAGCTCCCGCCTGGAGGAGTATGTCCGTCACATACAGTTTTCCCGTGCAGTTTGTGATGCAGATTCGGACGGTGATGGACTTGAC
>JAKPPK010000412.1 GCA_029547385.1 Candidatus Latescibacterota bacterium | reverse complement strand
ACCAGTCTGTCAACGACGACGTCAACATTGTGCTTTGCATGTCTGTCGAGGCTCGGGTCTTCGCTCAGATTGACAATGCGCCCGTCCACCCGCGCGCGCACAAACCCCTGGCGTTGCAGCTCTTCGAACAGGTCGAGAAACTCTCCCTGTCTGCCACGCGCCATCGGGGCAAGAATGTTGAGACGTGTTCCGGGGGGATGTTGCAGAATCTGATCAAGCAGGCGATCCCGGCTCTGTCCGGTGATCGGCTTCCCGCATTGAACGCAGTGGAGTGTTCCGAGGCGTGCGTACAGAACGCGGAGGTAGTCGTACACCTCCGTCATCGTTCCTACCGTGCTTCGGGGATTGCCTCCCGCCGCCTTCTGTTCTATCGAAATCGCGGGAGGAAGGCCGGAGATCTGATCTACGTCCGGCTTCTCCATCTGCTCCATGAATTGCCGGGCGTATGCGGAAAGCGACTCGATGTACCTGCGCTGACCTTCGGCGTAGATAGTGTCAAACGCCATCGAGCTCTTGCCGGAACCCGAAACGCCCGTGAAACAGATCAGACGGTTCTTCGGGAGCGTCAGGTCCACCGAGCGAAGGTTGTGCACTCGTGCACCACGGATGACTATCTGATCAGCGCTCATGCGACCCTTGATAACCCGGAATGCAGACCAGGAAGCGGAAAGGGACAAATACTAAAAGTACTCATACCCCGGTGGCACTGTGGTGTCCAGTTTGGAAAACAACCCCGATCAACGCACGGGCTGTTCCCTCCCCGTGGCCTCCGCTCGCGAAAGAGGCGTTTCTCGCCGCAATTTGCAGTGTTCATGCCGCGACGTCACGCAGGGTTGCACGATGACGGTGAACAAATGGATCGCGTTCTGGCAGGGCGCGCCAGAACTACCGGAGAGAGGATTACCACCCTGCTTCTTCGCGTCAAACGGGCTTTCGCGCCGGGCGTCTTGACGCATCACTCGAACAGGGTATTTTTGTCTGTCGTACGAAGATGATTAACAACATCAGTATTCTTGTGTCAGGTTCTTAGTACGGGGCGCGACTCCGGGTGATGTGTATCTGACCCTGCGCGAGGGCGCCTTTTTGTCGAGACAAGGGGTGACGCCATGTCCGCCGATCGACGCCTTCGAGTGCTCATGCCGGTCCTGTTGTGTCTGGTTTCCGCTGCGCCCATCCTCCTGGCACCCGGAACATCGCGTGCAGCTCCAGGCAGTGTCACGAACCTGACGGCCACCGCCACGGGAACCAACGAGATCACGCTCTCATGGACGCCATATTCCGGCAACGACTTCGCACGCTACGAAATCCGGCGCGGCACCGCGGCCGGCGTGACGACGGCCAGCCCGCTGGTAGACACCCTCTCGGCGAAAACTGCCAGTTCGTTTGCTGACCGCACCGTCCTCCCCTACACGACCTACTACTACAAGGTGTTTGTAATCGACACGGCCGGAGTCGCCGGTTCATCCGCGGAACCGAGCGCGCGTACTCTCGCCCTCTCGTACCCCTTCGCCGATACCGTTGCCGCCGCGAACGTGAACTTCGTTCCCACCGGCACATGGGCGATCGTCGCCAATTCCCCGGGTGAAGGCGACGCGTACAGCGGATCCTGGCACTGGTCCGACTCTCCCGGCGGTAACTACGCACCGAACTCAAGCGGGACACTGACGTTAGCCATCCGCCTTGGCACGGCCACCATGCCCGCGCTCACCTACCGGGAGCGCTACGCGTTCGAAACGAACGTCGATTACGGCCATGTGGAGGTCTCCGCGGACGGGACAAACTGGTACGCCGTCGCGTCCGTCACCGGCAGCCAGACCACGTGGGCCGAACGCCGTATAGACCTCACCCAGTGGGCAGGGTACGACGGTATCCGGATCCGCTTTCGCATCGCCGCGAGCAGTTCTGTGGAAAGCGACGGCTGGCACCTTGACTCTTTCTCCATCAACGAGACACCGCTCACCTCAATGCCATACCCGCTCCGGGAGGACTTCGAATCCGGCACGTCGCGGTGGCTTCTGGGCGGCTGGTCTCCGGCCACCGAAGGGACGAATGGGCCGACCTCGATCCACGACAGCAAGACAGGCAACTACCCGGCGCTTGCGTACAACGGCATGGTCTCCACAGGAGTCTTCGACCTTACGTTCGCGAAAAACCCGACCCTGGTCTTCTGGCATCGGTACAACATCTTCAACGACCACAGCTACGGCCACAATGAAGACGACTGGGGGCGCGTGTATGTCTCCTCCGATTACGGTCGCCCCGGTTCATGGGTGAACATCGCGTCGTACAACGGCTCCCAACCCACGTGGACTCGCGTGCAGCTTGATCTGTCCCAGTTCGCCGGCTCCCCCAGCGTCCGCGTGATGTTCCTGCTCGATGACAACGTTGATGCGGCGAATGCCTCCTTCAACCGGCAAGCCGACGGCTGGTACCTCGACGACATCCGACTCGAAGACCTCCCACGTGCCGTGGAGATCAACCCGATCGTTTCCAGTTCCATGCACCAGGTGGACCTTACCTGGTCCCCCAATACGGAAGGCGACTTCGCCCGGTACGAGATCTATCGTGCCACCTCCACTGCCGTCACACGTTCCAGCACGCTCGTCAGCACCATCACAAACGCGGCGGTCAGTTCATGGACCGACTCCGTCGCAATGATCGAACCCACGCGGTACAGTTACCGGATCTATGTGGTCGACACGCTGGAAACCCTCAGTCTCGGGTCGAATGTGGTCACCGCGACATATACCGTCCCGTTGGTCGCATTCCCCTTC
>JAKPPK010000409.1 GCA_029547385.1 Candidatus Latescibacterota bacterium | reverse complement strand
ATCTCCTCGTTTCGCCAGGACCACGCATCGGCGCGAAACGGGCGTTCAGGGTGCACCGGTGTCGTCGTCGCCCATATGATTTTGTCCGTCAGCCGGCTCAGCGCATCAAGAATGTGCGCCAGATTCGCCCGGTACATGTCGATCGGGATCTGGATTGGGTGCCGTTGCGGATTGTGGCCTGCGTCATGGAGACCATTGTTCCAGTGCACGATGTCGGGCTTCCCCAGCTCGTTGGTCCAACGTGCGAGGGATGAAAGCGTGTAAAGGCTGTACTGACAGTTGTCCGCGGGGCCCAAGACCTCGGCCCTGCCTTCCAGCAGCCGTGCCACCAGCGGCTGGTAGCTCATGCGGATTGAATCTCCCAGCAGCATTACTTTCACCGTCCCTGCCATCGTTGTCCCTTTCCGTGGCGCCGATGTGTTCTCAAAATCAGCATCAAACCGCCCCGAGTACCCGCATCAGAGCTGGCGTGTTCTACCGGCATTGCAGCCTCCCGGCTGGCGACCGGTGCCCCATTCCTGATGTTTCCAAACCACCTCGTTCACGTCTGACGAAACGTGACGGTGCGAGATCTGTAGCACGCGTCCGCGCCGCGCGGTATCACTTCACCACATCGGATCACCGAGAATGCTGTGGGAGGTATCCTCAGGAGCGGCCAGCAAATCATACAACCGTACCAGTTTCATCGCGCGGGGCAGGTTGCTCCCTTTGATTTCCATCTCCACGGACAGGCGCGTCGAGCGCGGGTACCGCAGGTACGTCTCCCGCACGGTCGGACCGGATTCCTCCCTGCGCTCTATGACGAGGCCGTTGTCCGTCCACTCCGCTTTGACTTCGGCGTTGTTCCCGTCAAGCCAGACCACGTCGCGTCTGCGCCCATCGGTAATCACCGTAACCTCAGGCCCGCCGAGTGCAGACAACACAACGGCCGTGTCCGTCTGCATGATGGTCAGGTTTCGAATGTGGTCGGGCATGCGGGGGCGCTCAGGACGCGCGCCACCCGGGGCGCTTCCATCACGCGGCCTGCCGCCCGGAAAACCACCTCCCAGATCCGTACCGCCCGGCACTCCGCGCGCCGGCCTTCTCTGGCTGCCGGGCATTCCACGAGCGTCGCCCCCTCGCGCACTTTGATTCTGCTCCCGCGACGCAGTTTCACTGAACACCCAGCGACCGGACAGATCAATGTCGATCGGGGGCGTGCGGGTTGAAGCGCGCGACGAAGTCCACGTAAGGAAACAGACAATCACGATGGCGCCCGCTCGGAGCGCATGTAAAGAGGAGCAACGCATTCGTTCACCTCCATCCTGAGTGGTCGAACAGGAATGATCTGTACCTCTGAACGAATGCGCCGGTTGTTTTGGTATCTGCCCGAAGGGCTGTTTGCTGCGAGACAGCCACGCTTTCATGACTGCGCTGTTCGGAACTCAAACAGGAAACCCCGACGGATGGGACGACATCCTGTTTCCCGGTCAACCGATATACCGCGGGGCGGTTTCCGACCATACCCCGCGCCAGTCTTCCGGAGCAACATCCAGCATCGGCAGGCCGCGCTTCCGGCCTTCCTCCATTATGAGACGTCGTCTTTCGCCCATGTCCCTGTGCAACCTGTCCCAGCGGTAGCCCATGAGCTCCCGGAGGGCAGCATCACGCAATCCGGCTACTATCCTTGGACCCTGCATTTCCGGGAACCTGTTGCGGCGCTCGCCGCGGTCGTCATCCAGGTTGTACAGCTCGCACACCCCGTGTTCCGACTGGAGGAGTTTCCACGGGCCCTGCCGGATCGCCAGAACACCCAAGTGATTTTCGGCAAAGGCGACATCAGCAACCGATTCCGCCTCAGCTCGCAGCAACGGGGTCAAATCGTGGCCATGCACGGTGTGGTTGTGGGAGACACCCGACATCGCCGCTATCGTCGGAAACAAGTCCAGCAGACTGACGAACGCGTCTGACACGCGCCCGTTTGCCGGATTCAGGGGGTCGTACACGATGAAGGGAACCCGTATCAGGTCTTCGTACGGGACAAACGGAGCTTTTGTAATGAAGCGGCGGTTGCCGAGGAAATCGCCATGATCGGAGTTGATGAGTATCACGGTCTCTTCGGCGATCCCCTTTCGGTGCAGACCCTCCACAATGCGACCCACGTTGTCGTCGATCTGGGTAATCGTCCCGTAGTACAGCGCGATCATGTTACGGATTTCTGCATCGCTCCACCGGCTTATGTCGAGACGCCCCTCTCGCGGGTCAAAACTGGCAACCAGCGGTTTTGTGGAGAGATCGTCCGGCTCGGGAAGCGGCATTTGGGATGGGTCATACAATTCGGCATAGCGGCCGGGCGGGTCAAACGGGTGGTGCGGCTTGATGTACCCTATCCACGAGAAGAACGGTTGTGCACCATCCAATCCGTCGAGATACTCGAGGAAACGGTCAGTAATCCACGTGGTGTGGTACGCCTCTTCCGGAATGGGGGATTTGAGCGCCCCGTATGTACCGCGGAACCACGAGGGAGCCTCGTTCCGGTAGTCTTCCACCTGATCCCACAGGTCTATCCAGTCCACAAGGCCGTGCGTTTCCCACAGCCACCGATGATAATCGTCAATCCTCCACCCTTCACCGTCCTGCTCCGAGAGCTGAAGCACCTCGAAGCCGAAATCACAATAGGCGGGAAGAAAGTGCATTTTCCCGAAGGCGCTGGTCCGATACCCGTTTTCCCGAAGAACTGCGGCAATGGAGACGTTATCCGTCGGCGAAAGCCCGTTTGTCATCGCTCCGTGTACCCTGGGGCTTTGTCCGGTAAGGATGGACATCCGTGCGGGAACGCACATTGGCGCCGTGGTGTACGCATTCCGGAACAGAACACCCGACTTCGCCAGCGCGTCAATACAGGGCGTTCTGACGATGGAATTGCCCGCGCACCCGAGTGCGTCCCCACGCCATTCATCAGGGGTGATCATGAGAATGTTGGGGCGTTTTCGTGCCATTCACGAACCTTTCAGCGGCCGCTCTCGACGAGTGCAGTGGCCCGTTTGAGCCGGTCGATGCAGGCCTGCGATAACGCAGGAGCCTTTCGTTTCCTCGCCCTTGCCAGATACGCGCATATTCGCGAAAGCAGGTACCGTGCTTCCGGTAACGCCTGGTTCAAACCGAGCGCGCAGAGGACCAGGGTGCCCTTCCCCACGCGGTATTCCACGATATACGCAAGGGAATGACACACGGGGTAACGGTGGAATACACGGATCACCGGTTCTGTTTCAGGG
>JAKPPK010000367.1 GCA_029547385.1 Candidatus Latescibacterota bacterium | reverse complement strand
AGCCCCTCGGCAAGTCCCGCGTTATTTTCCTTCTCCATACAGGCTGTCGCCGTCTGGTCAGCATTCCCGGGCCGATTTCCTTCATTGGTTGAGGAAGCAACATGATTGATATCCGCAGCGACACGGTCACAAAACCCACTGCTGCCATGCGCGCGTTCATGGCGAACGCCGAGGTGGGAGATGATGTGTACCGCGAAGACCCGATGGTCCGCGCATTGGAGGAGGAAACGGCCGCCCTGTTGGGCAAGGAGGCCGCACTCTACGTCCCCTCCGGCACCATGAGCAACCAGATCGGCGTATGGGTGAACACCCATGAAGGCGACGAAGTGATCTGCGAGCGGGACTGCCACATCTTCAATTACGAAGCGGGTGCGCCGGCGCTGCTCTCTCGGGTTCTCATGAAAACGTTGCAGGGAGCACGCGGGGTGATTTCGGCCGCGCAGGTGGAGGAGGCAGTGAATCCTGCCAATATCCACGCTGCGGCTACTACCCTCGTGTGTCTGGAAAACACGCACAACAAAGCCGGCGGCACGATATATCCGCGGGAGGAAATGGAGCGCATCAGCGACTTGTGCAAACGAGGGGACATGCGGCTCCACCTTGACGGCGCGAGGTTGTGGAACGCCTCTGCGGCCACTGGAATACCGGAACGCGATTATGCAGAACTGGCGGACACCGTATCCGTGTGCTTCTCGAAGGGTCTGGGCGCACCCGTTGGTTCGGCCCTGTGTGGTTCACAGGAGGTGATTGAACGCGCACGTCGAAAACGCAAGATTCTTGGTGGCGGTATGCGACAGGCAGGAATCATCGCCGCCGGTGCGCTCTATGCGCTGAGGAACCATCGTGTGCGCCTGGTCGAAGACCACGCGAATGCGCGCTGTCTTGCGGAAGCAATTAACGAGTTACCCGGTATCAAGGTCGATCTTGAGGGCGTCCAGACGAACATCGTGATGATTGAGATCACAGGGAACGCGACGGCGCAGCAGGTTTCGGCAATGATGAAGGAGGAAGGCGTCCTCATCAATGCGATGCGACCGAAAGTCCTGCGGGCAGTCACGCATCTCGACGTCAGTGCCAGGGACATCGAAAAGGCGATCGAGGCCTTTGCGCGGATCAGTCGCAGAATTCGGAGTTGAACTTGGAGGAGTTTTCCATGAAGATCGCGTTTCATCAGATTACTTCGGGGTCCAAGAGAGACCTGAAAGAGACGTTCAAAGCCTACGCGGAAGCCGGATGGCGCCACTTCGAGGTGAACCTCTGGGAAACGGAGGCGTTTGTCACTCAACATGGTGCGAAGTCGCTGGCCGCTCTCGCGAAGGATTTCGGGCTCCATTGTGTCGGTGCGACAGGTCTCAGCATCCCCGCGTTTCAGGGTGGAGAAGCTCACGAGGCTGCAACAAAACAGATGGAGATTCACGCGCAGGTGATGAATGCCCTCGAGTGCACCACGATTGTGGTGGGCGGCGACGTGCCGAAGGATTTCCCTCCTCGCGCGCAGAATTCGACGGAAAAAGCGCTTTCAGCACGCGATGCCACGTACAGGAATGCACTGAAGGAATTTGCGATGGCGGTCGAACGGGTGGCGGAAACCGCGGCGAAATACGACGTCACACTGGCGCTGGAGGTCAACTGGTGCGGTCTGGCGAGAAGCTTCCGGACGATGGCGGAGCTGGTGATGATGGTTGATCGGGATAACGTGGGTGCCACGTGGGACCCCGCGCACTTTTACAGCACGGCGTCGCGCCTTTCCGATCTGGACCGCCTCAGAGGCAAGATCGTGCACGCCCATCTCAACGATATCCGAGACTGCTTCATGGAGGCCATGGACATCAACGGCGACCGCGTGCTGCCCGGCGACGGTGTGTTGCCGCTCGTGGAATGGACGGACAAGATTCATTCCCTCGGGTATCGTGGCTGGCATTGCGTGGAATTGTTCAGCGACGATCTCTGGGCGGAGCCGCTGCACGAGATTGCGACGCGGGCAAAAAAGGCTTGCGAACGCGTGTGGCCAGACGCGGAGTTCTGATCTCCAGTCGAAAAGGAACGGATGAGTTCCCGCAGGTAGGCCTATTGCAGCGGCGAGATGGACGGAAAAGGAAAAGGCTTCTCATGGAAATGAATGAACAGGAACAGAAGATTGCCGCAGCCCGGGAGATGAGGGAGCGCCTGCTGCGCGACCGGTATCGGCCCGGCTACCACTTCGCCATCCCGGAAGATATCGGGATGCCGGGCGACCCTAATGGCGCCTTCTGGGCCAACGGCCGATATCATCTCATGTATCTCTACAACCGGCGCGGGGCAAAAGCGTGGGGCAATGCGGCGTTTTGCTGGGGCCACATTTCCAGCGCAGACCTCGTTCACTGGCGACACCACGCTGACGCGCTTCTTCCCGGCGACGGCGATGGTGGCTGCTTCAGCGGCGGCGCTTTTGTGGACGAGGATGGGACTGCCTATCTGACGTTCTGGCGATTGCCACTTGCCGACGGGAAAACGGAGGGCACGGGGATCGGAATCGCGAGAAGTAGAGATCGCAATTACGACACCTGGGAAAAGATGCCCGTCCCCACGCTCGATGGGACTGAGTTCGGCATTCGGGAGACCCGCGATAGCGAAGGGAAGGCGTACCCCCTGTGCAACGCCGACCCCAGCAATATCTGGAAAAAGAATGGCACGTATTACCTCCAGACGGGCAATCTCCTCGTCCTGAGGAAAATGGAAAAATCTGACGATGCCTCGGCGAAATGGAAGGGCGACTGGGTCGATCTGTTCCGGTCAAGGGATCTTGTTGATTGGGAGTACGTCCACAGGTTCTACGCGAGAAACCCGACGAACAGGTGGACGGACGAAAGCGAAGACGACATGTGCCCCAGCTTTCTCCCGCTTCCGAGTTCGCCTTCTGGTGGCTTTCCGAGCGGCAAATACCTCCAGCTCTTCATTTCCCACAACAAAGGGTGCCAGTACTACATCGGAACGTATGACGAGGGGAGCGACCTCTTCCTGCCGGAGACACACGGCCGAATGACCTGGGTTGACAACACGTTTTTCGCTCCGGAAGCGCTGATCGACGACAAAGGCCGCCAGATAATGTGGGCATGGCTTCTTGATAACGCGCCTTCCGAACCGGAACAACAGATTCTGACGGGGTGGTCTGGAGTCTATTGCCTTCCAAGAACCCTCTGGCTCGGGGAAGACGGAATGCTGCGAATGGCGCCGGTACCCGAACTGTCGGTGCTGAGGTACAACCCCCGAGTTTTCGACGACGTGAACCTCCACCCGGGTTCTGAGAAAACCTTGGAAGTGGCCAACGGCGAGTCAGCGGAGATCAATTTGTCCATCGAATCGTTGACCGCGACGCAGGCGGGTCTGAAAGTCCGGACGAGCCCTCATGACGAAGAAACGACGTTGCTGTACTGCGATTTTGAACACAACAAGCTGGTGTTTGATTCTACACGGAGCGGGAACGCGGGACGGAAAGTCAAAGAGGAAGCGCCCTTTGAGTGCCGCAAGGGCGAGCGCATCGATCTGCGTGTTTTCATAGACAGGGCGGTGGTGGAAGTTTTCGCGGGGGACCGCCAGGCGATCGCTCGCAGGGTCTACCCGGTTCGCGATGACAGTACCGGCGTGCGCCTGTTCTGTGTGGGAGGCGAAGTTGCATTTACCATGATCAGAACATGGGAAATGATGCCGTCGAACGCGTGGTGATCGGGGGAAAAGAGCGCAGTGCGCAAGTCGCCCGGGTGGCGGGGAGAAAGACAATGGAACTTCACGCACGTACGAATTGCATCGTAGAGATACCTTTCCGCTCCGCCGCGGTGTACAGGAATCCTTACGCGGATGTTACTCTGGACGTGGCGTTCTCGAACTCCCGGGGCGCGAAAATCATCGTTCCTGCCTTCTGGGCCGGCGGCGGAACCTGGAAAGTCCGGTTTTCCGCTCCTTCTGCGGGAACCTGGAAGTTCCAGTCAATCTGCGACAACCGGTCAGACATCGGTCTGCACGGGAGAACCGGCGCGATTTCTGTCCAACGGTATCGAGGCAGTAATCCCGTATTGAAACATGGGCGAGTGCGTGTTTCCCCGAACGGGCGCTATCTGGAACACCAGGACGGCACACCGTTTTTCTGGCTTGGTGACACGTGGTGGATGGGACTTTGTGCGCGGGTTGACTGGCCACAGGGGTTCAAGGAACTGACCGCGGACAGGGTTGCGAAAGGGTTCAGCGTAGTCCAGATTATCGCGGGACCCTACCCCGACATGGATGCGTTCGATCCACGGGCTCGGAATGAAGCCGGTTTTGCGTTTGAGAGGGGGTTCACCTCTGTCAATCCGTCATATTACGACCACGCGGATCTCAAAATCGGACATCTCGTGGAATCCGGGCTCGTTCCCTGTATCGTCGGAATGTGGGGGTATTACCTCCCCGAAATCGGGGTCGAACAAATCAAACGTTTCTGGCGGTACCTCATCGCGCGGTACGGCGCGTATCCCGTTGTATGGTGCGCCGCCGGCGAGGGGACCATGCCGTGGTATCTGTCGAAAACGCCCGCAGAGGACGCTCAGAAGCAGAAATCAGGCTGGACGGACGTGTGCCGTTATATTCGCTCGACCGATGGGTTTGGAAACGTGCTGACCATTCACCCGACCCGGTACGGGCATGAGCAGGTGGAAGACAGAGCGGTACTTGACCTGAACATGTTGCAGACCGGGCATAGCGGTTACGAAAGCGTAGGTCCGACGATCGAAAGTGTGCGCACCGCGTACGCGCTCAATCCACCCATGCCCGTTCTGGATAGCGAAGTGAATTACGAGGGGATTCTCGGCAAGAGCTGGCAGGATGTCCAGCGGCTCTGTTTCTGGCATTCGATTCTCAACGGTGCGTGCGGCCACACGTACGGCGCAAACGGCATCTGGCAATGCAGTACGAAAGCGGAGCCGTACGGTGCGTCACCACACGGACGTTCCTGGGGCAACACACCCTGGCAGGAGGCGATGAAGCTTCCTGGGTCCACCCAGCTCGGGCTGGCGCGAAAGTTCCTCCTGCGGATCGATTGGCACCAGATGGAACCCCACCCGGAGTGGACGCAAGATGGCGCCAGTGCAGCCGGCATTCCCAAGCGGTTGCGCGTGATCTATTCACCGATGGTCTGGGATCCTCCCGCCATCAAAGAATTGGAACCCGATGTGAAATACCATGCACGCTTCTTCGACCCGGTTACAGGTGCGGAGTATCCTATCGGTCCGGTGGATCCCGCTCCCGACAGAACATGGACGCCCCCTGTCTTCCCCGAAATGCACGACTGGGTAATCGTTCTGAAAGCGGTCACCGGATGACCTGGGCGCAAGTATTTTCCCGGCTCCAGGCACCGCGAAATCGAGCCGCGCATGACCTCGCGGATGGTCGGGCGAATGCCTTCTCCTGGTCCAGAAAACACTTTTCCGGGCGAGTGTCCAACCGGGTTGCTCCTGCCGACATGAACCTGAAAAGTCAAGGACCTCAAACCGGCTGCCGAGAATCCGCGTTTCCCACAATCGTCGGGCTGGTGGCATTGGTGGTGACAAGCGGGCAAACGGTTGCCGCAACGTCGATAAGCGGGTACGTCCGTGAACGCGGCAGCCGGGAAAGCATCCCTTACGTCAGCGTCTACATAGAGGGTTTGCGTCTGGGCGGAATGACAAACGCGGCAGGCTATTACGTCATCAATGGCGTCCCGCCGGGCCGCCATGTGATCGTCGCCGCCATGGTCGGTTACAACGAATCGCGGCAGACGTTGGTCGTCGCCACGGAACCGCTCGTGCACAACATTGAGCTGTCCACGGAAGCGATTGAGGTTGCGGCAGTGGAAGTGCAGGCGGAACGCGCCCGTGCCCCTTCGCTCGAAATCATTCCCAGCAGAGAAACGCTTCGCGGTGTGGATTTGAAGATTGCTCCGGCGGCAGTGGAGGCCGACCCGATTCGGACACTGCATACGCTCCCGGGGGTGGTGCAACTGTCCGATTTCAACACCGGGTTGTACGTCCGCGGAGGAACGCCGGACCAAAACCTGATCCTGGTGGATGGTTCCGAACTGTACAACGTGTCGCACATGTTCGGTCTTTTCTCCACATTTCCCGCGGATGCGATCAAAACCACCGAATTGCTCATGGGGGGATACCCGGCACAATACGGTGGCCGGCTCTCCTCCGTGCTCAACGTCATCACGGACGAAGGAAACAAGGAGCGATTCAAAGGCTCAGGCGGGGTTAGCCTGCTGAGCTCCCGCATGACATTGCAGGGCCCGTTCGCGAAAGGCTCGTTTCTCGTGTCGGGACGGCGGACGTACCTGGAGCCCGTGTTGTGGGCTGCGAGCCGCTCGAGCGATGCGTTCGACGGCATGGGGTATTTCTTCTACGACTTCCAGGGCAAGGTACATCAGATTCTTTCGCACTCCGATCAGTTCGCCATCGCCGGATACATGGGCAAAGATGCGTTCAAATACACGAACGATTTCATGGACACCCGTTTCGACTGGGGCAACAAATCGGCCTCGCTGAGCTGGAATCACCTGTTTTCCGGTGAACTCTACTCCCATTTGCAGGCGAATCTTAGCCGGTTCGTTTCGCACACTACGTTCAAGATCGAGGATTTCGGCGCCACGGATCATAACGAGCTCTTCGACACGGATCTCAGGGGTGATCTTACCTGGTTCGCCAACGAGCGCCATACGTTCGAAACCGGCGTTCATGTGAAACGAAACACCATGCGGTTCGGGCAGGAATACGCGGGACAACGTTACGAAGCATTCAATCTTATCGCGTACGTTCCCAGCGCATATCTGCAGGATAGCTGGAGACCGTGGCCATTCCTCACGCTGCAACCCGGTCTGAGGGCGACGCTCTTCCGGAGCCGGCTTCGAGACACAACTGGGTCTGCAACCTATTCAGCATTCGAACCCCGGTTCACCGTACGGTACCAATTGGGGGAACAAACCTTTCTGAAGGCGGCCACCGGGCGATACAGCCAGTTTATTTTCCGCGTGCCCAGAGAATATGAGGGCATCTCGATGATGTCCGACATCTGGTTCACATGTGACAATACGCCGGGAGGGTATCCCCAGCGCGCGTGGCACTACGTGCTGGGGCTGGAAACGAAGGTACGGAGCGATGTCGATTTGTCGCTTGAAGCGTATTACAAGGATTACGCAGGGCTCGTGGAGTTCAATGCGTCACAGACCGCCCCGCAGAGCGTCGAAGACGCACTCCTGAGGGGTGACGGATATGCATACGGTCTGGATGTTAACGTAAAGAAACGAGCCGGCCGAAACACGGGATGGCTGTCGTACTCGATGAGTTGGACCGTTCGAACGATCGACGGCCTGAACCTCGACGAGAACGGGAACCCGCAACCGTTCTACCCGAAATTCGACGCAAGACATCATCTGGACGCGGTGTACAGCTTTGATCTATCGCGCCATTGGACCCTCAACAGCCGCATGTCATTGTCGTCAGGGCAGGGGTATACAAAAGTACTCGGGCGGTATGTGGTGGAGGATCCTCTTTTCACCCAGGGTCTCTACTACCGGGGACAGAAAAATGGGGCCCGTTTGCCCTACTACATGCGTCTGGACGTAGGTGCGAAGGGTAGTTACCGATTCTGGGGAGTCAGGTGGATGCCGTTCTTCCAGATTGTGAACGTTCTCAATCGCGCGAATGAGTTCAACAGATACTATGACAGCGGCGACGCGACGAAGAACCCACCGGAAACCGGCCGCGAACGAGCGATCCCCCAGTTGCCGTTCCTTCCAACCTTCGGCGTGGATGTGGAGTTCTGATGGCAAGGAGACTCTGGCTTTCGGTTGCGTTGTTCGCGGTTGTGGCGCAATCAGGGTGCATTCTCAACCCGGTCAAACCCGAAAAAAAGAACGTTCCCGAGCTCTTCCTGCAAGGGTTTCTGGTCGCCGGCGGCCCGATCGACAACATCATCCTCCGCAAAACAATCCCGCCGGAGATGTATTACGACTTCATGCCGCTCGGAAGGTACGCAGTGTCGGGTGCCGAGGTCGTGATCACCATCGATGGCGCCCCCCACCCGCTCGCAGAACTCCATCCCGGGACGTACGGTGACCCAAACCTGATTGCTCGCTCAGGGGCTACGTGTGAAATCGAGGTGCGTTTCCCCGCAAACCACGAATTCACCGGGCGGAGGTTGTACGGCGCCACGACGATTCCAGAAAAGCCGCGTGCGTCGGTGACAATTCACCCGTACTACGTGCAACGGGGAGCCCATCTCAACGGCAATGCCGTCACCGGGCTCGTATTTCCGCGGGAACTCTCCCACCCGGATTCCTTCGGCACGACTGCGGAAAAGGAGCCGTTCCGGCTTTCGTGGCCGCTAAGTTCTTCGGCAACCGGGTACATGGTGGTCTCAACTGCCGTGGATACGCAGGGTACCGGGCTTCTGCGGCAACGAGATTACGAGGAGTATCTTGACGGGGTGTTCCGGGACCCTGTGAAGCGCCAGGGCAAGCGGACGGCGGGATTCTACGTTCTTCCCGATTCCTCACAGAGCACCGTGTACTGGCTGCTGTTCAGTTACCAGGGCTGGCATGATGTGTCAGTCGTGGCCTGCGACACCGGGTACTGGGACTATATGGTGACAGTGCTCAATGACGCCGGAACCGGTGCTGATTCGGATGCCGGGGTGAAGCTGAACGTTCAGGGAGGGCTCGGGATTTTCTGTTCGTACGCCGCCGATACGACGCGTGTGTACATCCAGCCTGAGTGGCTCCCGTCAACCCGCTGACGCACGAAAAACAAAAGGGCGCCCGCAAGGCGCCCCGTGTGAACCCCGATGGTATGCCCGCTACGCCGAGATTGTGTCCTGCCCGCCGAGGTAGGGCCTGAGCACTTCCGGAATCACGATGCTCCCATCCTCAAGCTGGTAGTTTTCCATTATCGCAATCATCACGCGCGGTAACGCGAGTCCCGAGCCGTTCAGCGTGTGGACGTATTCCGGCCTGGCGTTCGGGGCCGGCCGGTACCGGATATTCGCACGACGCGCCTGAAAGTCGCGGAAATTGCTGCAGGAGCTGACCTCCAGCCATTCGCCGCAACCTGCCGCCCACACTTCCACATCGTATTTCATTGCCGCGGTGAAACTCAGATCGCCGGTGCACATTTGCACAATGCGATGCGGAAGCGCGAGCCCTCTGCACACATCCCGGGCATGTTCGACAAGAGACGTCAGCTCTGCATCGGAGGTTGCCGGCTCCACGAACTTCACCATCTCGACCTTGTCAAACTCGTGGCCGCGCTTAATACCGCGGACGTCTTTTCCCGCGGACATTTTCTCCCGACGGAAACAGGGGGTGTACGCCACGTGATAGAGCGGTAGCTGGGATTTTTCCAGCACTTCGCCAGCGTACAGGTTCGTGACAGGCACCTCCGCCGTGGGAACGAGCCAGAAGTCTTCCTCGGCGTCGTGATAAAGATTCTCACCGAATTTTGGAAGCTGGCCGGTGCCTATCAGACAATCGTGTCGTACCACGGCGGGAGGGTAGACTTCCAGGTACCCGTGCCTCGTCCGGTGGAGGTCGAGCATCCATGTGATGAGTGCGCGTTGGAGGCGTGCGCCATCTCCCACGAGAACATAGAACCTTGAGCCACTTATTTTCACGCCGCGCTCAAAATCGAGAATCCCGAGGTCCGGCCCGATTTCCCAATGGGGACGGGGTTCGAAGGTGAACGTGGGAAGATCACCCTCCATGGCAGTCACGACGTTCTCTGATTCGTCTCTCCCCACCGGGACGTCCGGATGAGGAAGGTTGGGCACCTCCAGCAGGCGGGCGTTGAGTCGCTCTTCCACTGCGCGCACCTGCTCATCGAGAACAGCAATGCGATCGCCGACTTCACGCATCTCGAGAATCCGTGACTGCCGTTCCGCTGAGTCCTTGACGGCGCTGATCGCCTTTGAAGCAGCATTGCGGCGCGCCTTGAGTTCCTCGACCTCGCGAATCAGGTTCCTTCGCGCTTCGTCAAGGGAGAGGATTTCGTCTATCGGCGCGTCAGTGAAAAGCTTCGCGATTTCCCGTTTTACGAAATCCGTCTGTTCTCTGATCAATCTCAGATCAATCATGGCAACGTCTCTCCGCAATGCGGTGCGAAATCCACCGGCAGCACAATCAGTCGTCTTCCGCCGACGGATGTTGAAGCTGGTTTGCGCGGTCCGCCATCCGTAACGCTTCTATGAGTTCGTCAAGGTTCCCATCAAGTATCTCGCTCAGGTTGTGCACCGTCAACTTGATACGGTGGTCGGTGACGCGGCTCTGCGGAAAGTTGTAGGTCCGTATTTTTTCGCTCCGCTCACCCGTACCAACCTGCGCCCTCCGCGCGGCGGCCTCTTCGGATTGCTGCTGGATGATTGCACGGTCAAGAAGGCGTGCGCGGAGCACTTTCATAGCCTTCGCTTTGTTTTTCAACTGCGAACGCTCGTCCTGGCATTGGACGACAAGCCCCGTGGGCAAATGGGTAATCCTGATGGCCGAATCTGCGGTGTTCACGCTCTGCCCCCCGGGGCCGCTGGAGCGGAACACGTCTATCCTCAGATCTGCCGGGTCGATCTCCACTTCCACGTCGTCGGCTTCGGGCAATACGGCGACAGAAGCAGTGCTGGTGTGTATTCTTCCCTGGGCCTCGGTTGCAGGCACGCGTTGAACCCTGTGGACGCCGCTTTCGTACTTCAGGCGGCCGTACGCGCCTTCTCCCGAGATCTGGGCGATGACTTCTTTCAGTCCGCCCGCAGAGGCTTCGCTCGTGCTCATGACTTCCAGCGACCATCCTTTGGATTCCGCATACCGGGAATACATGCGAAAAAGGTCGGCCGCAAACAACGCTGCCTCGTCGCCACCGGTACCGCCGCGGATCTCAAGGATCGTATTTCTGTCGTCGTTGGGATCCTTGGGAATCAGTTGTTCCTTCAGCGTCTCTTCGAGACTTGCCGCGCGGTCTTCCAGAGCGACGATCTCCTCCTTCGCCATCGCGATCAGGTCCCTGTCGTTTTCCTCTTCCACAATTCGCCGGGCTTCCGCAAGCTGGGCGAGTACGTCCGCGTACCGTCGGCCCGTTTCCACAATCGGTGCAAGCTGCCGGTGTTCTTTCGCGAGTTTTTGGTACTGGGCGATATCCGTGGTCGACGCCGGATCGGAGAGAAGCCGCTCGATCTCGGTGAATCGAGTCTCAATGGCGGCGAGGCGATCCAACATTTCCGTGTTCCTTCCTCTATATCATTCAGACGGCGCAACTTACCGGGCCACCGGTTTCCTGTGGAAGACCGACGGCTGCGCGCACAGCGGCGATAGCGACGGAAAGCTGATCATCGTTCGGTTCGCGTGTCGTGAGGCGCTGCAACAAGAGTCCCGGTTTCGAAATGTAACGCGCCCGGCGAGAATTCCGGGATTTTCCGGTTGCCTTCAAAACCTCATAGCCAAGACCCGCAACGACCGGGAGGCAGGCGAGGTGAAGGAGAAAGCGCGTCTCGAGGTCCGGCGCGTTACCCGCATAAAGCGCGTATAACGAGTCAGTGATCGCGTAGAACGCGATCGCCACCGCCACGACGAGGAAAACGAAACTGGTTCCGCAACGGGGATGGAAACGTGGGAACCCTCTCGCCGTCTGCGCCGTGAGTTCCGAGTCCAATCCTGATTCGAACGCTGCCACTGCCTTGTGTTCCGCGCCGTGGTACTCAAACACGCGCTTCACGTCCGCGATTTTTCCAATCGCCCAGAGGTAGGAGAGAAAAACGAGAATGCGCACGGTGCCGGCGAAAAGGTTGTACGCCACCGGACGGTTCGTCAGACCGGCGAGAGTGGCCAACGCCATAGGAAGGAACACGAAAAGGCCAACCCCGAGCCCGAACGATATCAAAAAAAGAAGCGCCTCCGCCGGGGATATCCGATCCTTCACCGGAGTATCGCA
>JAKPPK010000360.1 GCA_029547385.1 Candidatus Latescibacterota bacterium | reverse complement strand
CGTCGGCGCGTTGAACATAGCTGCGGCGGCGCGCGCCCCGCTGCGTATTGTTGTGGTGAACAACAACGGGGGCCGCATATTTGAAAAGCTCCCCGTCGCGCGTCACGAGGAGTTTCGCGAATTGCTGGATCCCTGGTTCGTTATGCCCCACGGTTTGAATATCTCGAACATAGCAGGTTCGTTCGGCGTGCATGCAACACGTGTGGAAACTGCGTGCGAACTGCGGGATGTCCTGGCAGACCGGGCCTTGGACGACAGACCCTCCGTTGTTGAGGCTTTGATAGACCCGGCAGTTTCGAAAAAGCATTACGGACTACTCGAAAACGCATCGAAACTGGCCGCTGACCAGCTGCGCGACAAGGACTGAACCATGGAACACACCCAAGATGTTCCCGCATGGGACCCCGTTCCCGGATGCGATTTCTCGGATATCCTGTACCACAAGGCTGAGGGCATTGCGAAAATCACCATCAATCGCCCAAAGGTGCGGAATGCGTTCCGGCCGTTGACCGTGCAGGAAATGATCGCGGCGTTCGACGACGCGCGCGACGATGAAACCATCGGTGCCGTCATCCTTACGGGGGCAGGAAACGAAGCGTTCTGCTCGGGGGGAGACCAGAAAACGAGAGGGGCAGGAGGTTACGTGGGCGCGGACGGGATACCCCGCCTGAACGTGCTCGACCTCCAGCGCCGGATACGCACCATTCCCAAACCGGTGATAGCCATGGTAGCCGGCTATGCAATAGGTGGCGGGAATGTTCTTCAGCTAGTCTGCGATCTGACAATTGCGGCGGACAACGCGCGATTCGGGCAAACCGGTCCCAAAGTCGGCAGTTTCGACGGGGGGTACGGGTCCTCGTATCTGGCGCGTGTGGTGGGGCAGAAGAAAGCACGCGAAATCTGGTTTCTCTGCCGGCAGTATGATGCACGCGAGGCTCTTGAAATGGGCCTCGTAAACAAGGTCGTACCTCTCGCGGAGCTCGAACGCGAGACAGTTCAGTGGTGCCGCGAGATTCTCCAGCACAGTCCGACCGCGCTCCGGTTCCTCAAATCGGCTCTCAATGCTGATTGCGACGGACAGGCGGGTCTGCAGCAACTCGCGGGCGATGCGACACTGCTCTTCTATCTGTCTGAAGAAGCGAAAGAGGGGCGTGATGCGTTCCTGCAGAAGCGTCGCCCCGATTTCCGGAGGTTCACACGCCTCCCATGATGCGGTTGCCAACACCCGGTTCCCCGGGCGCATACCTGCTGGCTGCGCGGCCCAAAACCCTTCCTGCCGCTATCGCCCCGGTGTTGGTGGGAAGCGCGTGCGCGTTCTACGAGGGTATGTTCGCGTGGTATCCGGCATCCCTCGCACTCGTGTGCGCGATTCTAATCCAGGTTGGAGCCAATTTCGCCAACGACCTTCTCGATTTCGAGAAAGGGCACGACACAACTACGCGCGTCGGTCCGGTACGGGCCGTTCAAACCGGTCTTCTCACCAGAGAGCAGATGCGCGCGGCGACGGTTGCCGTGTTCGGGTCCGCGTGCGTTCTGGGATTGCTGCTCACACTCCATTCAGGCTGGCCGGTGGCAGCGATAGGGATTGCCTCGATTGTGGCCGCACTGGCATACACCGCCGGTCCCTATCCGTTAGGGTACCACGGTCTCGGCGATGTTTTCGTGATGTTGTTCTTCGGGTTTGTTGCGGTGTGCGGAACGGCGTTCGTTCAGATGCAAACCGTTCCCGGGTCCGCGTGGATCACGGCGGTCGCCGTTGGAGCGTTGAGCACCGCAATCCTTGTCGTGAACAATGTGCGCGATTCTGAAAACGACCGGACCACAGGGAAGCGAACGCTGGCAGTTATTCTCGGTCTTCGCCTTGCGAAGGGCGAATACCTCGCATTACTTGTCACAGCGTACCTGGTTCCCGTCGCCGTTTTCGTGTTTTTAGTGCCAGACGCGTGGGTGTTTTTGCCGCTCGCGTCGACGCCCCTGGCAATACTTACGGCGCGACGCTTCCTTTCTGCGACAACGGGAGCGGAGTACAACTCTGTTCTTGCACAAACGGGTGTTTTGCTCCTGACGTATTCCGTCCTTCTTTCCACGGGACTTGTTCTCCCGGCCTTGAGATGACACCACAAATTCGCGAAATCGGGATCTATCCCGACGCTCGTGTGGGACCGCGCCGCGGCACTCTCGCGGTGCTGAGAGACAGACACGGAATGACGGGAATCGGAGAGGCGTCGCCGCTTGTGGGGCACTCGCCAGAGACCCTGGAAGCAGCGAACTCGGTGCTTGAAAGATTCGACCTGGCCCTTCTGCCTCCGCCGATCCCCGCGCCTCGGTGGGAAGCCACGCTCCTGACCTCGTTCCAGTGCGTGGCAGAGGAATCCCCCGCCGCCGCGATGGCGTTGGAAACCGCCTGGATCGATCTGGCGGCTCAGCAGGCTGACCTGCCCTTCGCCGCCTTTCTTTCAGGGGAGATGGCGTCGGGTGCTCGTGTTCCGGTGAACGTCCTCGTGAATTCGCTCGACCAGGAATCCAGCCTGCACCGAATCAAACGCGCGTTGTCAGCCGGGATCACGACTGTCAAACTCAAGGCAACAGACATTCACAATGTGCAGGTTACGCTGGATATGATCGCTTCCATTCGGCGCGAGTGGGGGGACGCAGTTTCCATCAGAGTGGACGCCAATGGCGCGTGGCCGCTCGACTTGGCGATGCCGGTCCTCAAAAAGCTCGCTGACTGGGGAGTCGAGTACTGCGAGCAACCCGTTCCAAGGGGCGAGTTACGGATGCTGAGTCCATCCCCCGTGCCTCTCGCGGCCGATGAGTCGCTCACCGACATGAAGGAACTTGAGGCATTCCTGGGCATCCCGGCGAAACGCATCAATGAGTTTCTCCGAGGCTTAGTGACACCCGAAGATGTCCTGAAAGCCGCGCCTGAAGGCTTTTCGCCACCGGTGAAAGTGTTCGTCCTCAAACCGATGGTGCTTGGCGGCATTCTGCGATCGCGAAGGATCGCGCGCATCGCGGCAGAACGCGGAATCCGCTACACAGTAACGCACCTTTTTGACGGAGCGACCGCGTTCGCCGCGTACGCCGAGTTCGCGGTTTCGCTTCAGCCGCCGCCCCTTGCGTGCGGCCTGTTTCCGCACGACGCAACCGCCGCGGCGGGAACGGTGGACGACAGTCATTTCGACGGGTCTTGCGTCCGGAGCGCCCATCAACCTGGGCTCGGCGTCAACCGTGGAGCAATTCTCCATGCGGCTCTCGATCGTTGAAGCAGCGCGGGAGTGCCCGACTCGTACGGCACTGTACGCAGAGGGAACGCGGTACACGTTTGGCGAACTCAGCGCACGAACGCAACAACGCATGCGAGAGTTCACCGCGGTCCTGCCGAAAGGCGTCGCCGGCAGCAGTGTGGCGGTGATCGCCTCGAATGATCTCGAAACGACGGTGTCCCTTTTTGCGCTCTGGGAACTGGAAATCCCCGCTCTCCTCATCCACCCGCGCGCACCCCTTGCCGAGAGAACCCGCCTTCTGGAGGTGTTCCAACCGGCAGCGTCCGTGAGGGGGCGCGAGGTGCACCCTTCGGGACCATTCGCACGGGACATCCCGGAAGGGACCGCGTGCCTCATCCTGACCTCTGGCACGACCGGGCACCCAAAAGCGGCGGTGCTCTCCCACGCGGCGTTCGTCGCAAGTGCCGAGGCCAGCGGGACCCGGCTTCAGTGGAGGTCAGACGACCGCTGGCTGGCCTCGCTCTCGATTGCACACGTCGGAGGCCTTTCCATTATCACGCGTTGCCTCCTCGCGCGGTCCTGTGTCGTTTTGCACCGACGCTTCAGCGAAGACAAGTTCGTGCGTGCGTTGGAGGAAGAAAGAGTGACTCAGGTGTCCCTCGTACCAACGATGCTGGAACGGGTGCTGGAGCGTTACCCTCAGTGGCGCGCGCCCGGATACCTTCGATTTGCTCTCATCGGCGGGGGGCCGGCGAATCCTGACCTCACCATACGAGCCGCCCGGCGGGGTATCAGAACGCTCCTTTCCTACGGACTCACCGAATGCTGTTCGCAGGTATGCACGCAACCCCTTGACCGTTCCGATGATGATCCGACCTGCGGCGAACCTCTGGATGGTTTCCAGGTAGAAACCAGAGACTCCGAGATATGGGTAAAGGGCCCTGCGATGATGACCGGATACTATCCACAGCACGGCGCACCTGTGTTTGACAAAGATGGCTGGTTTGGTACTGGCGACGCTGGCGTTTTGGAGGATGGGCAACGCCTCCGCGTACTTGACAGACTGGACGACGCCATCGTGACCGGCGGCGAGAAGGTGCATCCTTCCGAAGTGGAGGCGATCCTTCTGACGTGCCCGAATGTGCGTGCAGCGTGCGTCTTTGGTCGTCAGGACGCCGTATGGGGGCAAATCATATGCGCAGCCCTGACACCGGCTCCGGGAACCAGTGTTGACTCGGAAGACTTAAGAACGACGTGCGCGAGGTATCTTTCCCCGTCCAGAATGCCGAGGAAATATTGCATCCTGGACCACATCCCCCTCAACCGCAACGGAAAACACAGCCGCGCCGAAACCGCACGCGTCGCGACTCCGCTCCTCCGCGACCTGTAGACTCAGTCGGTTTTCGAGAGCGCCTCGCGCAACGCCTCCGGAATTGCGGTAGCCTTCATGTCGGGCAACATGACCGCGACATGCACCGTTTTCGCAGTAAGCGCAATTTCGCCGGATTCCTTGACTATCGCGTATTCGATCGTGTAGGAACGGTTTCCAAGTGAGCACCTTGTTACCATCACTCGAATCCGGTCGCCCATCCTCAAAGGAGCTTTGTAGTCTCCTTCCACGTGCACGATCGGAAGGGCCAATCCGTCCGGTGCGAAATGTTCCCGCAGCCCTATGTTTCTGACTTCCAGCAGAGCTTCGTAGCACTCATGACACAACCGCAGTGACGACGCGAAATACGCGATGCCGGCTGCGTCGGTGTCGCCTATGCGCACGGTCCGTTCCTGAACGAATACCGCGTCGTCATACATCCCTGATCGTCCCTCACGATGTTGCGGTGGAACCGAACACATCACCCACAAACGCCCGTACCCCTTTGATGCACGCACTCCGGCCCGCGTAAAAGGGATGCGGCAAAACACGGTGACGTACACGGAGCCTTTCCAGTGCTCCTGACGCTACCTCTCCAAGCGCCGCGATAGCCCGGAACTCACCATGTGCGAGCACGTATTCCAGAACTTCGATTCCCGCGCAAACCTCGATCTGCGACGGTTTCCGGTTGGAGTCCAGGCACCGGCCGGCGGGATGCCAGGGTACGACCGACCAGAGAAGCACGTCCCCCCAGTGTCGGCCCAAACCTTCATGCACTGCCTGAGAGGAGGGCTCGGTACGGACGAGGCTGAACTCGTAGTCTTCACCCAGGCGGCCTGACGCGATAGTTTCGGTGTCCGTGAGCGGAATACCCGACCACCGGGCCCCCACATGCCCGGGCGCCTGGCTCACGAGGAGTACCTTCGCACCCGCTCGCCGCTGATAATACTTCGAGATGTTCCGGCAGCGCATCCCGGCCCCCTCAAGCGGAGCCTCTTCGGCGTACGTTACCGTGTACTGATTGTTCAAAGTCGAAGGTGCAAGGTGCAAGCGCTGGAGCAGACCTTGCGCGCAGGTATCCGACACCGGCACAGGGGTCGCCCCCCGTATCAAATCGCCCACAGCTTGTTCTCTGCCACCAAAACAATGCTGATCGCCTCAGGTGCCGTGTGCGGAAACATATCAGCCCCAGCTTGCGGCACCCTTAAGTTCGCCCTTCCGCTCTTCCACGATCTTCGCCAGGTACCCTGAGTTGCGAAACGCGAGAATGGGATCGGGTTCCAGACCCATATCCGTACGAATCTTCTCCAGCAGGGGGCGCACATCCGTCATGTAGGCGTCCTGTATCACCCGTTCGGCATCCACCGCATCGTTGCGCGAGCGGGCGTGAGCCAGCGCCTTCCAATCCACCAGAAGAGCGCGTGCATATGCGGCCTGGATATTCATCACCGACTGAATCATCGCCTCAATTTTTTGCTTGACGATGTGGCTCTGGTCTATCATGTAGGCAATTGGGCGCTTGATCAATCCCGAGCGCTCCGCCGCAACAATCTCAACAAAAATCAGGAACACCTCAAACGGGTTGATGGAACCCACCGTAAGGTCATCGTCAGCGCTTTTGCGATTGTTGAAGTGGAACCCGCCAAGCATCCCTTCATCGAGAAGCGATGCGACTATAAATTCGATGTTGACGCCATGCGCATGGTGCCCCAGATCCACAAGGACCTGAGCGTTCGCCCCGCTGTGCTGGCACATTACCAGAGACATACCCCAGTCGCAGATGTCGGTATGGTAGAATCCAGGCTCAAAGAGCTTGTACTCCACGAGCATTCGTGCCCCCACGGGCAGTTTCCCGTGTATGTGCGCCAACGCCTCCTGCATCCAGCGCTTCCGTTTGCGCATGTCCACCTGTCCGGGGTAATTCGATCCGTCAGCAAACCAGAGACTCAGAATCCGTGAATCCACCTTCGTCATGATATCCACACATTCGAGTATGGCGTCCATTGCCTTTTGCCGGATCGCCGGATCAACGTTGGTGAGACTCCCGTACTTGTACGCCTTGTCCTGAAACACATTGGGGTTGACCGCGCCGATTCGCACTCCGAGCGCAGCCGCTTCCGCTTTGACAGCAGCAAAGTCGTCAACCTTATCCCATGGAATGTGAATCGCAACCGACGGACACACGCCTGTGACGCGGTGAACCTCCGCCGCGTCCTGAAGCCGTTCGTGCAAAGTTCTCGCAGCACCCGGCTCTTTGAATACGCCAAAGCGCGTACCCGAATTACCGTACCCCCACGACGGCGTCTCGATTTCGAACGACTTTATCGCCGCCTCAACCCGCGCGACGTCGACACCCTTTTTGGTCAACGAATCGGCCAGATTCTCGTAAAGATCTCGGCTCATTTCCATACCCCTTTCATCGCGCCCACATCAAAATGACCAGACAAATGCGTTCAGCCAACTGCAGCGCGCATTCCCTCACCCCAAAGCTTCGGGGCCAGGCTACCCGCCACGTCACGATATACTCCCATCAACTTCCGGGAAAGGGCCTTCCGAACATCACCCTTGCCTCCCTGATGCGCCGCGGGACATCCGGGTACGCCTCCGCCGCAATCATCTCCCGGTAGGTCGGCTCCTCGTCGGTCAGTTTCTTTTTGAGACGCTGGTTCTCAGACAGCACCTCGCCAATCAAGGACGCGAGGAAGCCCATCCACCACTGCATCTGAATCGTCGCCCTGGCACCGCGGTAATACGCGTGACCATAGGTTGGATCCGCTTCGATGAAATTGTGAAACAACGTATTTGCTTCGGCCACCCTGCCGAAAATGGCCCGCAGACGTGGCTCCAATTGCTTATCCTTCGGTCCCAGGGAGAGCGTTTCCTCGAGCGTTTTGGAAAGCAGGTATGCAAGGCGGTTGCCCTGTCGGATGTAGGCTATCCGCTGCCGTGTCGTCTCGTTCTTGGCGGCTTCATACGCTTCATTGATTTTGCGCCACGCTTCATCACGGATCGCGGGATCCCACTGGTGCAATTGCTCCGCCAACCAGTCCAGGCCTTGGAACCACTTCCCTTCTCGCGCTTTCATCCACCCCGCTTCCAGGGTCTCGAAATAGGACCGAACCTGGGAGGCACATTCCCGGAACATCCGTTCATACCACCCGGTCAGCACGGCATCCGGGTCTTCGTGAACGTCCCAAAGAAGGCGCGTCACCAGAAACAAATGCGGAGCCACATGAGCCCAGTACGGATACGTTTCGTTGTAAAACCCTTTGACATTGACTTTCGGCAGGAACGGCAAAATGCGTTTTACAATCGTCGGATAGACCCTCGGCGTGAACCATCCCAGGCCGTAATAGTCGTACACCGCCAGATGGTGGGCGACGTTCGACCAGGATTCCAGCAACTCCCGGTCGCGCGCTTCATAGGCGGGATCAAAGTACTGGCTCGAATCCTGCGTAAGGTACACGACAACGTTCGGCGGGAGCTTCTTGATTCGCCTTGGAGGCAGTTCCGTCGTCCAGTACGCGTAGGTCCCCACGTATCTGTCTGGGTGTGTCTTCATGAGCTCTTTCGCAACAGCCTCGATGAAATAGAAGTAACTGTCCGAATTCATGCGCCTGCCACGATAGCGTTCCATCCCTTCGTCAAGAGCGAGACAGGACGGACACTCGCAGAACTTCGCGCTGTCATTCGGGCAGAGGCTGAGTGTGCTGATTTCCGGGTTGGCATCGTAGAACGCCCGCACCGTCTCGATCGTAATTCTGATCACATCGGGGTTCGTGAGGCATGGTTGCGGCCCCTCTCCATTCTGCCGCTCCGGCCATTGCCTTTTGCCGTCCAGCAACGCGTAATACTCCGGATGGTCTTTCGCGTATTTCTCCGGCGGAAAAATCGTGAAAAGATTGTGTCCGTGCCCGTAATATGGCAGATTCCTTCCCCCGTCATCTATGCGATTCCTTCGAATCCAGTCGGGATCGTTTCCACTGAAAACACGGAAACCGAACGACGGGAACTCCGTCCGGTCGACATGACCTATTTCCACGGTCTGCCGCTTCGGGATGTCCTCGAACATCGCCGCCGGCATCCCCCACATTACTCCGAGTTCCTGCGTGAGCAGGGAGTACACGCCGTGCGAAATGCCAAGAGAAGCGCGACCGATGATAACCAGTCTCGAAATCCCCCCCGATTCGAGCACCGCGATCCGATATCCATTCACCGGAAGACTAGCGGGCAACAGGTCCGCCTCCCGCACAAACGCCGTCTGTCCGATGTGGATCTGCGCACCCGGGTTTTGAACGGCTCCGTCTTCCACCACCGGAATCGCCGAGCCACTCATCAGCGCAACAACGCGCACGAGATCATCCACCGCCTTCGTCGCCTGATGCCCGAGATCTTTCGCCACCACGATTACCGCGTTCGATTTCCCATTTTCCACGATACGCACAGGTTTTTTTGACATCATAAATCTCCCGGCATGCGTCCAGATCCCTGTTGTGTTTCAGACTCACCGCAACTCATAACGGCAAAAACACGCAGAGGCACCCGCCATCCTGGTTCCACTCAGAGAAACACCTTTGATATCCTCGGCACAAGTTCGCACCATTTTCAAGGTAATGATTAGCTGAATTACACCTCACCCAGTCCTTATTATATGCGTTACTGCGCATATTTGTATATTATCCAATGTTCGGTCGTTTTCAGACAATCTTGTTGCCGCCATTCCGAGATTCGGCTCCCAGAACCGAGCACTTCTCAACGCTTCAACAACCATGCTTCCGAAACGCGCGATTTGTTCCTCCAGTTGACGTCGGCCTCATCCGGAATATCCCATGTTATCCGAAGTTCCCCACCCCTTGTGAGGTGCCGCGGAACCGGAAATTCCTTGAACTCCCCGAGACGGGTTCCGTAAAGAGTCGGGACGAGGCGCTCGCCATTCGCACGAGGAAACGCATCACCCACGCCCGAAACACGAAGCACGTACGTCGCACCCGAATCCAGATTCGTGTATTGCAGGGCGATGGGCCAGCCCGTTTGGTGGTGACCGGACCACATCGCCGTTGAAAGGGAGGGGCGCCAGGTTGAACGGTTGTTGTCCCACGCCCAGAAGCCGGGGTTCGGGTTCCTGATCATCATCGGATCTGTAGAAAGCCCCTCGCCCGTAACCACGTGAGGCTGTTTCGCGATGTGACCAATGTCGTCATAAAAACTCCCCTCACCAGGGTTTTCCCACCGAGCGATTTCCTCCAGTCGCCGGACCTTCTCGGTTTCCGAGGTCAGACTCCGAACCTTCGCGAGCTGGTCCTGGAGCCACAACCTGTTGTTGAGCGGATGATCCACGAAATCCAGCACCGCACCGCGCTCCAAACCGGATGCCTGATACTTCGGGACGCTTGTCTGGAGCCCGATCGAGCGGAAAAGGTCATCACAGAGCTGCTCCACACGTGCCCTGAGTTCGGGTCGAACAGGTTCGGTGGTCGCCTTTTCCAAAACTCTCAATGCCATTTTTGCGGCGGAATCAGCGCCCGTTACCTGTGCACGCAGAAGCCACTCGTTCGCTTCGTTTTCCAGGCTCGTTTCATACAGGAGCCTTTGTCGGACGTACGCATCGTAATTCGCCCGCAACTGACACATCTGCCAGCGCCAGTTGCCCCTGTTCTCCGGCGCCATTCGATCCAGGTTCTGCCAAAGCGCCAGTGTGGCATCAATACCCCCGTTTGTCGGAACGGGGCCACGCCAGTTCCTCTCCAGCGCAAGGATCCCGTCTGCGGCGAGGTCAGACACCGCGGACCCGAAAAAGAAGCGCGTGTAGTCGCGGAGAATCTCTCTCACGTCCGCTTCGGGGTCCCATGCCCGCACGCTGAACACCACCTTGTTGACATCGTCGTGAACGCCGTCGGAGTACGCCATGAAGCCATGCGAAAACGGGGCGAACGCATTGTGAATCAGCGCATAATACACCGGTTCGGGATTCACCGGCTCTCTTCCGAGAGTAACCGCGAACGCCGGATCCCATTGAGGCGTCTGGTAAAGACACCGAACCGTATGTGTGATGTCTGGATAATGGCGAACCGCATATTTCCTTGGCGTTCTGGCCCGATCCTCCTGGATCAGAGGGCTCTGCGGGCCGTTGATCACGCCGCCGAACCAATCCGGCTGGTAAGTTTGCAAATATGTGTAGACGTAATCTGCCTTTTCGCGATTGAACCCCTGCAGCGACATCCACACCGTCGCATTCGGGTGAGATTGCGTCAGAATCGTTGCGAGGTCGCGCACGTGGGGAAGAAGCAACCGCGGATGGTTGTCTCCTGGATCTCCGCCGGGCACAAACACTCCGTTCAGGTACGGCGTCCTTCGGCAGAAGCGCGTGAACAGCTCCAATCCTTCCGCCTTTTTCGCCGAGTCCGCGAGGTCGAAATCTGCCGGTACCCACACCCAGTATTCGATGCCGTAGTCCTGGCAGATTCTGCTTATTCGCACATTCATTTCCTCGCGCGAAAGCTTCATGTGCGGGCTCGGATCCGAATCCTGGATGGGAATGTTCTCGATGGCGTTGGCACCAAAAAGAACCAACTCGCGGATGTACTGCTCATATTGTTCCGGCGTCCACGCGTCCCAACTGTTCGCGGTATTCCGGTACCCGAGTTGGAATCCCCTGAATCCGTATTTCGGTGCCGATGCCGCCGAGATCTCGCTCGGAACCCACGCCCCGCGGGGGCCCCATTCCACGGCCCGCAGAACATGCCCGACGCCATACAGGGCCCCTCGTTTGTCCGCTCCCACGATCTGCACCGTAGTGATATTGGAGCCAGCAGTTCTGATTTCCACCCGGAATCCTTCCGGACGCCGTTCGGGCAGTGTCGCACCGTTCGAAACACTGTCCGACGGTTGGGCGGATATCTCGAAAACGACGCCCCTGGAAGGTGGCGCATCCGCCAACCGCACACGCTCGCCGATGCGCTTCTCAAGCTCCTCTTTCAGAACCCGCGCCGCCACGGCAGTACGCACTGATTCCGCGGCAGCCGGCTGAACTATCGTAACGTTTTTCAGGTCAATCCGTCGCGCTTCAACGGGTTTCTCCATTGCGACCAGGAGAATGGCAACGGATACGACAAACCAGAACCGTTCGAGCCTCCTCTTCATCGTTTTCATCCCCTTATGACTTCT
>JAKPPK010000299.1 GCA_029547385.1 Candidatus Latescibacterota bacterium | reverse complement strand
GAAGGAATCGGACCGCATCGCCGCCATCGCGACAGAAGCAAGGAAACTCGGGGCACAGGTGGAGGAGTTCGAGGATGGTTTGCGCATCACTCCCGCACCGCTACGCGGTGCGATGATAGAAACGTACAACGACCACCGCATTGCGATGAGTTTCGCCATCGCAGGATTGCGTCAGCCCGGGGTTGTGATCAGCAATCCGGAATGCGTGAACAAGACCTATCCGGGTTTCTTCGAGGAACTCACGAAACTCGGCGGCTGACCACGAGCACTGACCGCGACAAATCCCGCCTGCGCACTGCCGGTTGCCAGGAATCAGGCCCGCGCAAGAAACCTACGCAGAGATGGCCTGTTGCTGCCTTCCGGCGTCTTCCCTGACCACCTTGACCGTCCCATTGGCGATTTCTTCCAGGGCCTGCACGGTTGGTTTCGGGCCGAACGTCTCTTCGCCGAGGATCTTTGCACGCTGAATGCGCCAATCGTTTATTTTGCGTGCTCTTTTCGCCGCAGCAATCACGATGCTGTACACTGAATGACCATGTCTCGTAAGTTGATCTACCAGCAGCATTTCACGTCTCCGTCTTTCCTCGTTCACAAAGACCGATTTATCATTTCACCGCATTACTACATCTTCGGCAACCAATCACCTTCCAGATCCATGCGCGAAATCCGACGGGATTCCACTCTGATCACCTCCAGAATTGCCTGAACCGCGTTCTCAACCCGGTCGTTCCACACCAGGTAATCGTAGTACTTCGCGGCGGCAAGTTCAGAAGGGACACGCGCCAGACGTTTGGCAATCGCCTCTTCCGTTTCTGTTTTCCGCGCGCGAAGTCGCTGTTCGAGCGCCGCGAGAGAGGGCGGCGCCACGAAAATCGTGACGGCATCAGGCATCGTTCGCCGAATCTGAGCCGCTCCCTGAATGTCAATGTCGAGAACCGCGATGTCACCGTGGGCCTTCGCCTTTTCGATGAAAGCCCGGGGCGTTCCGTAGAAATTCCCCGCGAATTCTGCCCATTCTATCAGTTCGCCGTCACGCTTCTTGCGCTCGAATTCATCCAGCGACACGAAGAAATAGTCCTTGCCGTCAACCTCGCCGGCGCGCGGCTTTCGCGTTGTGGCTGATACAGACTGTACGCAACGGCTTTCCGCCTCCAGAACGGCCTTTGTTATCGTTGATTTCCCCGTGCCCGAGGGTGCGGAAATCACCAGAGCAAATCCGCGCGACTGCATGGGACAACCCCCTGTTCATTCGATGTTCTGTACCTGTTCCCGGAGGCGCTCGATCTCCTCTTTCATCTCCACCACCAGGTGCGCAATCGTCGAATCATTGGACTTGGACCCGGTAGTGTTGACTTCCCGCCCCATCTCCTGCAGAAGAAAATTAAGCTTGCGCCCCGAGGCGTCTTCCCGCATCAGGTTGACAAACTGGTCGAGGTGCGACCGGAAGCGGACGCACTCCTCGGTGATATCGGCGCGGTCAGAGAGAATCGCGACTTCCATCGCAATGCGTTGCGGATCTACCGAATTTGAGCCGAGAAGCGCTGATATTCGCTCTGTCAGTTTGCGTTTCGCTTCTTCTACACGTTCCGGTGCACGTGCCTCAACCAGAGAGACAAGTTCGCGGAGCCTTTCGACGCGGAAAATGAAGTCCTTTGCAAGGGCTTCTCCTTCTTTGCACCGCATGGTCTGCAACTCCTCGATCGCGGCATCCAGCGCGCCATCAAGAAGAGCAGCCGCCGTTTCGCTTTCGAGCTGAGTGTCGCGGACGGCGAGAACGCCGTCCATACGAACGAGCGCCGCGAGGTCGACGTCAGCAGACATACCCAGATGATCCCGTACCGTCTCCACTGCCTTTTTGTACGCTTCGGCCAGTGGCAGGTTTGGAATTACCTCGCGAACCGTGGAAGTGCCGTTGCCGGCGGAGTTGTCGAGAGAAACGTTGACTGACACTTTGCCTCTTCCCAGCCGCTCCTGAACAACTTCGATCACATGTTGTTCGAGGGAGGAAAGGGCGTGGGGGATCCTGCACGAGACTTCGATGAACTTGCTGTTCACGGAGCGAATCTCCACGGTGACGCAATACCCGCCCACCGAGGACTGCCCTCGTCCGAAACCCGTCATGCTGCGTATCACAAAACCGCCACCGTGGAATCACCCTTCGAGTTTTTCGCAATAGAGAAAGCATTAGAATGTACTGAATTTCTCTGACTTTGTCGAGTGTTCCTGCTTCCCGGCCGTCCTGCCCGTTGACCGGTTCCCACAGGATCGGTATCCTTTGCCCGAGTCTTGTTTTGCATGATCCACAATTCACAATGGGGACAACGCGATGTCGGAACTTGCTCTTCTCGGTGGAACACCGGTTCGCACCAAGCCGTTTCCTGCCTGGCCAATCTGGGATGAGAAGGACGTCGAGGCGATCACCCGGGCGCTCCAAAGCGGGAAATGGGGTATCGCGCCGCCCGACCAGAGCGAAGTTGCGCGATTTGAAAAAGAGTACGCGGCGTACCACGGTGCAAAGCACGGAATCTGTGTGCACAGCGGAACTACGGCAATTCGGATTGCCCTTCAGGCACTGGGCGCTGGTTACGGGGACGAGATCATAGCGCCCGCGTATACCTTCATCGGAACGGTCAGCCCGATCATTGACGTAGGGGCGGTACCTGTGTTCGTGGATATCGATCCGAAGACATACACGATTGACCCGGCTGCGGTAGAAGCCGCGATCACGCCCCGCACGGTCGGGATCGTACCGGTCCATTTCGGCGGGTGCCCGTGTGACATGGATGCGCTCCTCGCGATCGCAAAAAAACATGGGCTCTGGATCATGGAAGACGCCGCACAGGCGTGGGGCGCGCAGTGGAATGGCACGGGAGTCGGCCACATCGGTGCTGCGGGTATTTTCAGCTTCCAATCGTCGAAAAATGTGAATGCGGGAGAGGGCGGAATCGTTCTCACAGACGATGACGATTTGTCTGAATTGATACGATCGTTCAGCAATTGCGGCCGTTCCAGCCAGGGCATCTGGTACGGGCATTACCGGATAGCGGGTAATTACCGCATGTCGCAGATACTCGCGGCTTTGCTCTCCGTTCAGTTTTCGCGTTACCCCGAGCAGCATCGCACACGCGAAACGAACGCCGCGTATCTTGCAATAAAGCTCGCGGAAATACCCGGTTTCACGGTTCTCGAACGCAAACCGCAGGTGACGGCGCACGCACAGCACCTGTTCATCTGGCGATATGACCAGGAGGCGTTCGGAGGATTGCCTCGAGCGAAGTTTATTGAGGCGATGCACAAGGAAGGCATTCCCATCTCGCCCGGTTATTCCATTCCCCTCTACAAACAGCCTGTATTCCTGGAGAAGAATTTCGACCCGAAACACGCCGCGCAACGCGTGGACTTCGGATCAATCCAGTGCGTTGCCACGGAAAAAGCCTGCGCTGAGGAGGCGCTCTGGTTGACGCAGCCCATCCTCCTCGGCGAAACCGCCGATATGGATGACATTGTCGCGGCGGCTCTGAAAGTCAGGGACAATGCGCATCTGCTGCTGGAGCGTTAGAGCTGCCTTGTCAATGGAGGCAACGATGGCGCGTGCGCGTGCCGCGGC
>JAKPPK010000275.1 GCA_029547385.1 Candidatus Latescibacterota bacterium | reverse complement strand
ACTCGGTTCGGGATCACCGGCGCCTCCGCAGGCGGGCATCTCACCGCACTTGTGGGCCTGAAAGCCACGAAGAAGAGGGACATCGGGTACACGGTTCGATGTATGGCACCGGTGTGCCCACCCACTGACTTCTTCGCCTTTTCGAGGGATAATCCGTCCTTACGTTCGGTCCTGGAGGCCCTTGTGGGCGGCGAGCTCGAAAAGAACGAAGCTGTAATCCAGGACGTGTCGCCGATTTTCCATGTGCACGAAAAAGCCCCTCCCTGCCTCGTAACGCACGGCGCGATTGATAGCGTGGTGCCGCCGGCACAGGCTACCTCATTCGTTGATGCGCTCAAATCCGTGGGAGTGGAAGCAGAGGTGATTCTGGTCCCCGGTGTGGACCATGCGGCGTTCAATCCGGGTACTGATCCGCCGGAACCACTTGGCGGTATCAAAGCGTTCCGTGCGTTTTACCGGAAGCATCTTCTCTCCTGAAGCCACGATCGCGTTTCACGTGCAGCGCCTGACCGCGAGGAGTCTGCAGCCAAATGAATCCTGACTACCGTTTTCACGGACGAAGCATGACCTTCATCACTGCGCCAGATGCGACACAGGCGGAACGACATGTGGCACGGGTGGCTTCGGAAGCCGCGCGTCGTCGTGGGGTGACCGGTCATTGCCACGAATCCGGAGACGTTCCTTCGACTGATCTGGCCGTCTTCCTGGGTGTGGGAGAAACCCATCCGCATGTGGTAGAAGAACTCAGCCGTCGTGATCGCTTCGCGCCTTCATCGCCGCTGACGCGGGGCGCTCAATCGAGCAGAATTGTCTCGTGCGTGAACCAGAGCGCAGATGCAGTTGCCATCTGGGGGGCGGACATCGAAGGCCTTTGGGTTGCCGTGGGGCGCTTTCTGCGGGGCTTGCGCTGGAAGGACGGTGCGTTTTCGTCAGCGGGATGGGATGACGAGTTTCGCCCGGCGTTTGAATTACGCGGGGAAGTGATGTCCAGCCACTTTACCGCGAACACGTTTTTCCAGTGGTCGCCGCGGCAGTGGTTCGAGTATATGGACGAGATGGCCCTCTGGGGCATGAATCTATTCATTACGATTCCGATACACATGGCAGACTGGGACGGGATCAGTCCTTGGTCTGATCCTCCGCGATGGGTGTCGGAGGAGCGCCGGAAAGAGTGGGACACGCACTGGGAAACACACTGTGCGGTATCGCAACGCGCCCATGAGATGGGGCTTCGATACGGCCTGTGGATTCCGGCGAACGATGTGCCGCCCATGATGGCAGAAGCGGACTGGAACCGCGGCGGTGGCAAGTACGTGTGCCCGTCCGTTCCCGAAGCGCGGCGGGCGATCCAGTATACCCGGAGCAGGGTGATTCAGGGACTGCCGCACGTGGACTACTGGTTTGTGCCGTCGGCGGACAACGGGGGGTGTCCGTGCGATGATTGCCAGCCATGGGTTGACACATACCTCTCGCTTGCTGAGGAGCAATTCCGGGAGCTGGCGAAGTGGCATCCCGGGGCAAAAGTCATTCTTTCCAATCAGGCTCTCACTCACGAGGAAAACAAGAAACTCTGCGCGCGGCTTGCGGAGCCGGGAACCGAATGGATAGAGGGCGTGGCATATGCGCCGGGATCAAATGAGACCTACATACAGGCTCGCGAGACGGAGGAATATGACTGGATCGACTGGTATCAGTTTGATGCGGAGCATCGAAGCCTTAAAGAGCTTTCACGCACCATGCCACCTTCAAAAAAGCTGTTCCTGTATCCGGACATCACCCATCTGACGCGTTCACAGTACCCGGTGTGGGATGTTGACCCGCTCGTGGCATGGACCTACCACCGCGACACGGTGTTCTTTCGCCCGCGGGGGTATGCGGAGGTGTTCAGGCGCTCAGCGCCTCATGCGGACGGCACTTTCCCGTATTCAGAAGGGATTTACGATGACCTCAATCAGGTTGTCTGGCTCACATTGAGTTGCGAACCCGGTCGTACGCACGACGACATACTCTCTGAATACTGGAGATGGCATGCCGGGGAGGATGCGGTCTTCCCCGCCGTGTGTGCCACCCATCAGTTGGAAGATTCGTGGAGGGGAGATATCACGGCGAACGCGCAGGTCGAGACGGCGGTTCTGGAAACCGAAAAAGCAGTGCGCCTCGCCCGCGGAACGGGCTGGCGACTTGATCTTCTGAGGATGCGGGCGCTTCTGGATGAGTGGCTGAAAAACCGGCTTCGTGCCGCGAAACTGTTGGAAAGTGGAATCATCGCAATGCTCCGGGATGACGCCACGGAGAGTGGGGTGCTGCGCGCGATCGAGTCACTCGACAGCGCGATACGTTCCCTCCCCGAGGCTTCGGATGAGGTCCTCCGCCTGGGAGAATCACTGCTTCGCGCGGGGCCGAGAATGCCGGTTGGGCGTGTCCGCCACGTGACGGGTAACCTCGCCTGGATGAAGGCGACTCTCAAAAAGGCGCTTGTGGATCCTTCAGTTCGTTCGGCGCTGGTGGCGGACGTGATCGACTATGAACGCGGGGTTTACTACGTGGATTGCGGGAACCCCGTTCGGGACACGTTTTGCGTGCACGGTCGGAGGTACACCTGTCTGGATGAACGATCCTACCAGACACCGTTCTCTGAAGCACCGGAAATACGACCATCCCAGAACTCCCTCGTCATGACGTGTGGTGAGGACGACGGCATCGTGTATAGATTCCCTGATCTGCACCCGGATCGGAAGTACGTGGTGCGCCTCACGTATTTCCTTCCCACTCTCTTCACGTATCGAGAGACGCGGAGCCAGAAACTTGAGGCCAACGGCGTGGAGGTACACGGTCCGTTGGTTCTTCCACGAAAACGTCCGGAAACATTCGAGTTTGCGTTACCTCGGGCCTCGTATTCAGCGGGGGAGACGACCCTGCGTTTCAGGAAGGCCGAGGGTGGAGTTACGACAGTTGTTTCCGAGATCTGGATACGCGAGTGCGATTGAAATCGGCGAAAACCAATCACGAGGGTTCCCATGCCGACCACTGTTGGTCGTATTGAAGAGACTGTCCTTGAGAAGTACGGTGACTTCCACAACGGCGCCGGGCCAATGTGGTGTTTCGGTTCTCACACGATCGTCAGGTCGGGAGATACCGTGTATGCAAGCATGGTGGATGTGGAGCCGGAAGCACGTCCCCTGTGCAACGCCAAATGGCAATTGTGGCAGCGCCAGGACGGCGGTTCATGGGGAAAAATAGCAGAACAACAGAAAGCCGGTGAACGAGAGCCCTGCCCGATCGCCCTGGGTCCGGGTGGCACGCTGCTTCTGTCGGTTAGCACTGCTGTTTCACCCAGCCACGATAACCATGATGGAACAACCGGTTTTCACTGTCTCCCGCATGTGCTGAGTTTCAGGATCGCTGGCGGCATCCTTCCGGAGCCAAAGGTGATAATTCCGCAGTGGAATGCGGAATACCCGTTCAACGAACATTCGTACCGCGGATTTTCCTCAGATGCATCGGGGAATGTTTTCCTCACGCACCAGGCGTCGGATGGGTCTGAATACGGGCAGGCATGGTGTTACCGAACGTCAGAGGGCGATTGGGTGGCAGCCGGGTTCCTTCGCTTCCCCATGCGTGGGTGCTACCCCGCGGCGGCGGTCAACGGCAAAGCAGTCGCCGTGCTCGCGATAAGTGATGAAATCGAGCCGAACGAGGAATGGCGCTCTTTCAAAAAAGAGAAAACCGGCAGGGACTGGGACTATGATTTCCGGCAGCTGTTCTTCACATGGACGCCGGACGTAACAGCGGTCCCCTTCTCTGTGCCCCTCACCATTGCGTCTGTGGACGAGACCTGCGGGGTGATCACTCACACCGACCTTCTGGTTACTCCTGACGGAGATGTGCACGTTCTTTACATCGAGCGGAACGTGTACCACGATTTCGTGCGCGAGCGCTTCTTCCCCGATCTCCCACTGTCCGTCTCCCTGAAGTACGTACGATTGCGCCGCGGGTGTGTGGTTGAGCGCCGAATCCTCTGCAAATCCTGTGAGAAGTTTGACAACACCCGGGCGGAGACCGCCGTCAAAATGGGCGCGCCAGTACCCACCTGGGCGGTATTTCATGCAACCGGCGCCGGGAGGGTTTTCCTGGTCTGGAATCAGACAGACAACGTTGCGAGCCAGAACGGCATGTTCCTTCGCCAGATCATCCCTCAATGGGATACAACAGCGATTTCCCTGCCGGTGAGAACCCCGTTGACCCAGTTCTTTGCCGCCTCCACCCGCGCCGGGTGCCTTCCTGACAACCGGCTTGATTTGTACGGAACGGCTCCCGGTGAACAGGTCATACGTACCATCCATTGCGTTGTGGAAACCGATCAGGCGGAGGTTACGAGATGACAACGCCCCGAGAGCGCGTTGCACGCGCCGTCAATTTCCAGCCGACAGACCGTGTCCCGATCGACCTTGGCGGCATGAAGGCCACGGGCATCGCGGTCAAAGCGTACAACGCCGTTAAGAAACGAATCGGATTGTCCACCCCGACGCGGATCTGGGATCCGAAATTCATGATCGCCCACGTGGAAGAGGAAATCAGGCAGAGATTCCATCTGGACGTCGTCCCGCTGGACGTTTCCTCTGTATCAGATGAGATGCGTCCACAACGTGAATGGGTGCCGATGGCGCTTTATGAAGGCGCGGAAGGTCTCATGCCGCCCGGGACAATGATCGGAGAGGATGACCGGGGACGCTGGGTGCTCATGGGCGCGGATGGACGGCCGACGACGTTGCGAATGCCTCATGAGGGGTACTATTTCGACGACATATCGTTCGATCGCCCCGGAATGGAAATCCGGCCGTCCGAGTTCCAACCGGAAGCCACGTTTTCGGATGAACAGCTTCGCGCAGTGGAGGCGAGAGCAGACTTCCTGTTTTCCCAGACAGACTACGCGGTCTTGGGCTGGGGAGGCGGGGTGTGTTTTCTCGGGTTGAGCCTGATCACCGACAGATCCAGTAACGTGACGATGAATTGCCCCACCCAGTGGATGACCATGCTTATCACGGAAAAGGAACTGTGTCACGAAATGATGGGCCGGTCTGTGGATGCGGCCATTTCACGGCTCAGTCTGCTTCACGAGGCCGTGGGGAACCGCTGTGTCGCGTGGGGGATTGCGGCCGACGACGCCGGGACTCAACGCGGCGAGTTCATCCGCCCAGACCTGTGGGCGGAAATGATAAAGCCGCATTACGCGAGGCTGTGTTCGTGGGTGCACTCGCACACCGAATGGAAAACATTCCTCCATTCGTGCGGTTCCGTGTATCACCTCATTCCTCACATGATCGAGGCCGGAGTTGATATCCTGAATCCTGTTCAGACCTCGGCGGCGAACATGGAACCGGGACGATTGACGCGTGAATTCGGAGGAAAACTGGTGTTCTGGGGTGGGGGTGCGATACGCAACATGTTCTTGGCAACGGCTCGCCTGAAGAGGTACGCACCCACGTTCGCGAACGTCTTGAGCTTTTCAAAACGGGGGGTGGGTACGTGTTCACTCAGGTGCACAATATCCAGCCGAACGTGCCTCCGGAGAACATCGTTGCAATGTTGGACGCCGCATACGAATACGGCGTGTTCTGAAGATTACGTTTTGTGCTCTTTTTTCCGTGCGGCGGGGAAAAGTACGTTGTTGAGAATAAGTCGGTACCCCGGTGAGTTCCGGTGGAAATTGAGGTCCGTTGGCGGATCTCCCACCAGATGCTGGTAATCCTCGGGGTCATGCCCGCCAAGGAACGTGAACGTACCGGTCCCGACCTGTCCGTGAACGTACTTCACCTCATCTTCCCCTTCCGATTCGCCCAGTACAATCACTGATGGCTTTATGAACCTGCGATGAAATCCTACGGTCTGGCCGAGGAACCCGCGAACGTGGTCGACATGGTTCTGTGTCAGCATCGCCTCGACGGGGCTCAGTTTGGCGGAGAAGTCGAAAAGCGTGAAGAAATCGGCCTCCGGCCCGCGGGGGTTCGCAGCGCGATCATCGTACGTATCGATGTCCGAGAACTCGTACACCCACGGGTTCTCTTCCAGCCGGAAATTCTCGAACGCCATCGTTTTGGAGAAATCGAGCCGGTTGTTGTAGTCCGGCGTTACCCCGTCCCCGTCGCAGATGGCGGGGACAATGTCAACACCCTCTGCAGCCAGGGCAATGTCAATTGTGTCGGTAGCTGAGCACATGGCGAACAGGAACCCGCCGTTTGCCACGTACTCCCGGATCGCGCGTGCGACCGCCTTCTTGAGCTCGCTTACCTTCGCAAAACCGAGTTCCCGTGCGGTTCGCTCCAATTCGGCTTTCTGCTGAAGAAACCAGGGTGCGGTCTGGTAGCTGATGTAGAACCGCCCGAATTGCCCCGTGAAATCCTCGTGGTGCAGGTGGAGCCAGTCATAGTTTCTCAACTCGCCCGCGAGCACCTCGCGGTCCCAGAGTGTGGTGTATTCGATCTCAGCATAGGTGAGGGCGAGCGTTACCGCGTCATCCCATGGCTGCTTGTTGGGAGGGGTATATACGGCAATGCGCGGCGCTTTGTCGAGTCGTATCACCTCCATGTTTTCACGTTCGATAGTGCCGTAGATTTCTGCAACGTCCGCGTCAGCAATCCGTTCGGACAGGACGCCGCGGAGCTGGGATTCCGCGCGGATTACATCGCTGTAATCCAGCAGAAAGGAGCCGCCCCGGTAATTGAGCAGCCATTCCGCGGAAAGCCCACGCTGCAGAGACCAGAAGACAACCCCGTACGCTTTGAGATGGTCAGTCTGTGTCCGATCCATGGGTATCAGGAGCTTATCTGCACGCGACACCTCTGCGCCGCAGAAGAGAAGCATCGCGAAAGCAATCCAGCGGTACCGCCGCAACAGGTTCATAGGGCCCCCGGTTGTGCGCGAAGCTCCCTCAATCTCCGGCGCGCCTGATTGCCGTACACGCTTCCGGGATACGTCATCAGCAGCGTTTCCAGCGCTCTGGTCTCCTCGCCGCTATCCTGCAACCTTGTGCGCTGGAGCTCCGCGTACCGCCAGAGAGCCTCTTCTCCAGCCGAAGATGAGTCCAGCCGCGATGCGGCTGCTTCCAGAGTGGTTGCCGCGAGGGAGTAGTGTCCTTCCCTGATCTGCACCTCGGCTACGAGCAAACGCGCCCAGCCTTCGAGTGGTGTGCCGAAAAGGCGCGGGGCCAGTAAGAGAACTGAGTCGCGGTGGCCTGTGGCGAAGAGGAACTCGAGGTGCCCGTACCGAACCCAGCTAACTGAATCATCGGCGGCCTGTTCGAGGATCTCCGCCAGCCTGAGGCAATCGTTCGTTTCATCACCGGGCGCCGCGTTTCCCACCATCAGTTCACAACGAGCCCTCAGTCCGGGGGCATCGCCACGAAACATCGCAGCCTGTGCCAGGCGCAGGTGCGCTTTCAGGGACTCTGGTTCTTTCATCGCTGAATCCGCGAGCATCTGCCAGAAGGATTGCGCTTCCTCCAGATGCCCCGCACGCAAGGCACATTCGCCCCGTCCGAGTATCCCCTGACGTCTGTGTGCCGGCGTACGGCCTCTCGTTGCGGCCCAGTCAAACTGCTGTTCTGCCTGTTCCACGGAGTCAAGAGCGAGAAAAATCCTTCCGAGCGCGATACGGGCGTCGTCATGGTACGGGCTGAACGGGACGGAGATGATCCACGAAAGCAGGTTCCGGGCGCGGTCCTGAAAACCCATTTCGTCCAGTCTTCCCGCCGCAGTGTACGCATATCGCTGCGCAGATGGTGACTCCGGGTAGTCGCTTGCCAGGCGCTCCATCAGGAATGTTGCCACCGGGGTTTGCCCGCGGGCCTCCAACTCATCGATCATGGTCGCAAGGGTGGCGCCGGGATTCCGGGTTTCCTTCGCGCTGCGGAGGAACAGGCGTACCGCGTCCTCCTGTTGCGCTCCAAGTACTGCCATTTCCGCCGCGAAAAGCGCCCTGGCGGCATCCCGCGGCGTGCTGTCCGAGAGAGCGATCGCCGCGCGCGTAACAGTCTGCATCATGGCCGGAGTGAGGCTGGCTCCCTGAATGATTTCGCGCGCCTCCCGTACGCGGTCGACATCACCCGCCACGAAACCAGATGCCGCTTCCGCCGTCGCATGCGCGTCGCCAAGCGCGAGTGCGATGTCGAGCAGACGGCGGTTCACTACGCGCTGTCCATCTCCCTGTGCGTTGCAGGCACGCAACCAGGTCTGCGCGCGACGCAGTTGTCCCCGCGAAACAAGCCTGTCCGCTACACCGATGTGGAATGCGATCGGATCGGAGGAAGTGCGGGAACCGATGCGCCACACCGAGTCCGCCTGAACGGTATACCCGGTCCGGTCGAACACGTCACCGAACTCCACCCATAGCACTGCGTCTTCCGGTGTGTTTGCAGTGGCTTCACCGAGCCACGCCACGGCCTCATCAAATCTGCCGTTTTCCGTCAGAAGCCTTGTTCCTCGCAACACGGCATCGGACCGGGTGGGCGCTGCCTGCCATACCCGCCGGTAATACGCTGCGGCATCCAGCGGGCGGTTCGCATGTTCAAGAGCCTGCGCCTGAACGAACCAGCCGATTATCTCGCGCGGTGGTGTAACCGCCGCAGGTGCCGCCGTGTGCAGCAGAATCAGCAGGATGGCGTTGGCCCCGAGCGCGCACTCACTCCATATACGTGTTACCACACTGGTTCTGAGTGATACTGCACGTAGCAAGAATGTTACGTCCACGATGTACGATCCACTGAGTGAACAGGGTGACGGAGAAGGCAGAAGCCGCATGTGCCGCTTTCACGACGTGACAGAAATCATCAGTGATGCCCTTTGATGTGTTGATCCCAGTACTGCATCCAGGCTTCCCTGTGGGCATTTATGACGTTCCAATCCACCGGCAGTTCCGTGATCTGGATCGAACGCAGCCATCCCGGTTTTTCCTGATCGGAGATGTCTCTCCGCGCAGGTATCCTGTAGAATCGCTCCGCTTGATGAAGCAGCGCCTTCTTCGTGGTGACAAATTCATAGAATCTTTCGGCTTCAGCACGATGTGGCGCCCCGTTCACGATGGCGATGCCTTCGTTCAACACAAGCGCCCCACTCCTCGGAATGACAAAGCCCATGGGAACATTTTGTTCCCGTTTCTGGAGGAGGATGTCCGTCAGATCCCAGAGTGTGACCAGCCCCTCCTGGCGTCCGATCATGAGCATTAGTGTCGCCGGAGACGCCGCATAGGCTTTCGTGTTCGCGTCAAGCCGTCGGAGCCAATCGTATCCGCGGTCAGGAGTGCCGTCCTCCGCGAAGAATCGGTACACCATCGCCGCAAACACGCTTTTCATTGTGCCCGATTCCATGGGAGAGCGAATGATCACCTTGCCCTCCCATCGTTTTTCCAGCAGGTCGTCCCAATCCTGGGGAGCCGTCTGTTCCGTAAGTCTGTCGGAGTTGAAACCTATTACCTTAACCGTCTGGAACGTGCTGTACCAGAGCCCCTCGTCGCTGAACGAGCCCGGAGGGGCAGCCTCGCGCCAAGAGGGATGGTAGGGAGCAAGCAACCCTTCCCGGGCCCCCTGTTCAAAGAGCGCCGATGGCCCTCCCCACCAGAGATCAGCCTGGGGATTGTTTTTTTCGCCGCGGAGTCGTTCGATCCCCACTTCCGCTCCCATCGGATACCACGTCACGTCCACGTGCGGGTTCGCCTCCTCGTACATCCGTTCGTATTCGCTGAGCATTTCTCTCCCGTGAGGCGAATAAACGACGAGCTTGGTCCGTTGCTCCGAACAGGAGAGATTCAGGGCGGCTCCGAGCGCGACGCACACTTCGAGGACATGGCGGCGGAACGTTGACTGAGTAAGAAGGGACATACAAAGTCTCCGGAATGGAAAACCTGCCGCGTGGGCCAACTCAGGAGGCTGACGGCGCGTGAACTTGAAATGTACGCAACCACGGACAGGCCCTCACAGGTTAGCCGCAGACGGAGATTTGGTTGACTCGTTTCGGTCGCGGTGGTACGTTTAGTGTGCCCTGAAAAGGTTATTGGTGGTTTGCAGTCGGGCGGGAGATGATAACGGTCTGGGACTGGGTAATCCTCGCGCTTTTTGCGGCGCTTGTAGCGCAGGACACAACTGCCGGGCCTCAGTTGCTCTTCTCTGAACCGCTTGTCGCGGGAACGGTCGCGGGTCTTGTTCTTGGCGACCTGCGGCTCGGGCTTCTCCTCGGCACCGCCATCCAGCTCATCTGGTGCGGAGCCGTTCCCGCGGGAACCGCCGTCTTTCTCGACATCAACGTCGGAACGGTATGCGCCGTTGCAGTCGCGCACTCGGCGGGAAGCGCCCCCATCGCGGCTGCGGCAAGCATGCTCTGGCTGATTCCCGTCGGTCTTCTGGGATGCGCCCTGACAGAGGTCGGGATGCGATTCTGCGGAAAACTTGTGGCCTCAATTCAGCCGGAATGCGTCTCGGCTGGCGCGCTGGTTCTGCGGCATGGTGCGGGCTGGCTGTTCGCGGGGGCGCGTGGTTCGGTGACGTTTCTGGCCGGCGCCGGGGCAGGCGTGGCGGTGGCACCGGTCCTGGTTCGGTTTCTGGGCGCCGCGGTTGATCCCGGCGTCCTCTGGGCAGGCCTGTTCGGTGCCGGTGCGGGTTCTGCAATTGCGGCGACGTGGCGCTTCAGCAAAGGCAAGGCCGCTTTTCTGGGCGCGGCAGGGGTTTTTGGTGCGTGGGCGGGCGGGTTGTTGCCTGTCTCCTGGTGAAGACACACGCGATTGACTTCGTTGACTCGGGTATCGTCGTCCGAAACTGCACCTGTCGTGCCCCTGTGGGTGCGTATGGGAGTCGTCCTGCGTGCGTTCTGGATTCAGGCAAGCCTGAACTACCAGAGCATGCAGGGCCTGGGAAGGCTGGTATGTCTGCTCCCTGTGATGCGCTGGCTGAGCCTGCCCGGAAAGGAATTTGCCTCGTTTGTGCGGAGGCACAGCGGGCTTTTCAACAGCAACCCGTTCGTCGCAACGCTGGGTCTCGGCGCTCTAGCGCGGCTCGAATTCGACCGGAACGCGAATCCTGAAAGCGTTCCCGACGGCATGATCGAGCGCTTTTCAGAGCGGGTTTCCACTCCGCTGGGCTCTGTCGGTGACGAGCTGTTCTGGGTGACCTTGAGGCCACATGCCGTCCTTGTGGGGTCGGTCGGAGCGCTCCTGACGGGAGCGTGGGGTGCCTGCCTCCTGCTGGTGGTTTTTGGTGTCTGGCAGGGATACTATCGCTGGAATTCTTTCACGTGGGGATGGGCGGCCGGTGCGAGAATCGCCGCGGTGCTTCAGAGCGAGCGTTTTCGCAGACCCGCAAAATATGCGGGCTGGATTGCGTCCGGGTGCGCGGGCGCTGCCGTCGCGCTCCTTCTCGTGAACTCTCCCGCGGGCGCTCTGACTGCCAAGGCGCAGGTAGTCGCGTTCGGGGGAGCGTTCGCGGGCGCGTGCGCAGCCCTGTCGCAGAGAAAACCGGCGACGTGGGCTCTACTGGCGGCGGTCGGGTGGGCAATAGTGGTGTCGTTCGGCGCCAAAATGCTCCGTGGGTGACCGGTAATTGAAGGACTTTTCAGAGTTGGAGCTGCTGTGGCAACGCACCAGGTAGTAGAAGCCGATGTTCTGGTCAAGGACCGGGAAGGTATCCATCTCCGGAATGCCGCTGCCCTTGTTCGAGCCGCGGCCCAGTTCCCGAAGGCTGATCTGATGATCAGCAAGGATGGGCACCAGGTGAACGGGAAAAGCATCATGGGAGTGCTTACCCTGGTTGCCGAGCACGGCGCCCAGTTGCACTTGAAGGCGCGGGGAGAGGAAGCGGACAAACTGATCGCCACTCTCGTTGCCATGTTTGAAAACGGTACGGACCAATGATTCATCAACCGGTGGTCATTCTGCTGCGTGAATGCCATGCATAAGGCGTCTGACAGCCCCATGGACCCCCGGCTCCCGCCTATTGAGCCCGCGGCTCTGACTCCTCACGGGCACTGCAGAATCGTACTTACGGGAATCGCAGGCTCTCCCGGCGTCGCATACGGTCCCGTGTACCTTCATGCCGGTGCGGATGTCTGGGTTGACAACCGTCCGATTCCTTCCGAGGCAGTGGAATCAGAGATCGCCAGATTTCTTGCCGCGCTGGCCGCAGTGGTGGAGGAGAAACGGGAGCTGAAACGCCGTGCGGAACGGGAAATCGGCACTGCCCAGGGCCAGATCTTCGAATCCCACATCATGCTGCTGGAAGACGCAGACGCAATCGCGCAAACCGTGGAATGCGTCCGCGCCTCGAAAAAGAACGTTGCGTACTGCTACTTTGTGACGCTGCAACGGGTTATCGACACCATAGTCGGAACCGGTTCCTACGAATATCTGCGTGACCGCGTGGTGGATATTGAGGACGTTCGTGCGGCAGTCCTGATGAAATTGCGGGGCGCGGAACCTCAGGGGCTGGACAAGCTTGAGGACGTGTCGGTTGTTGTGGCACATTCCCTCACGCCGTCTGATACGGCGCGGATGGAGGCCTCGAAGGTTGTCGGTTTTGTTACCGACCGTGGCGGTCCCACAAGCCACGCTTCAATTCTGGCGCGTTCGATGGGAATCCCTGCAGTCGTCGGTTGTCAGGGAGCATCCGTGACCATCTCGCCGGGCGAAATGGCGGTTGTGAATGGTTTCACTGGTGAGGTGTACGTCGAACCGGACGAAGTCCTCCGTGAGCAGATCGCCCAGTGGAAACAGCAACTGGAACAGCGCGCCCGGAGGTTGCTGGAGATATCGCGGCTCCCCTCGCAGACGCGAGATGGACGCCGCATACGCCTTGAATTGAACATTGAACTTGACAGCGAGATTCAGAGAACGGCGGAGCTTGCCAGTGACGGCGTCGGTCTGTTCAGAACGGAGTTCCTGTTTCTTTCCAGCGATGAATGGCCGACAGAAGAGGAGCAGTACGCGGTCTACCGCCATCTTGCTGAAGCATTCGGAGGGCGTCCGGTTACGATCCGCACGATGGACATCGGCGGTGACAAGCTCTGCAGAAAACTCCATGTGACGCCGGAAATGAACCCGTTCCTCGGGTGGCGCGCGATACGCATTTCGCTCGCGCAACCCGAGCTGTTTGGTGTTCAGTTGAGAGCCATTCTGAGAGCTTCCGCACATGGGAACGTCCAGATGATGTTCCCGATGATCTCCAGTGTCGAAGAGCTTGATCAGGCTCTCATGATCCTGGGCCAGGCGAAGGAAGCACTCCGCCGCAACGGTACGCCGTTCAATGATTCGATGCCGGTAGGCGTGATGATCGAGACTCCTGCCGCCGTCATGATAGGCGATGCCCTGGCGAAAAAAGCCGCATTTTTCAGCATCGGCACGAATGATCTGATCCAGTATGCCCTTGCCGTAGACCGGGACAATCAACGCGTCGCGAAGCTCTTCGATATGTTCCATCCGGCTGTGTTGCGGTTGATCCACGCGGCAGTGAAAGCGGGGCACCTTGCACGCATACCTGTCGAAGTGTGCGGCGAAATGGCTCACGTGCCACTGGGTGCGTTGTTGCTGGTGGGTCTGGGAGTTGATGCGTTGAGCATGGCCCCCGGAAGTATTCCGGAAATTCGTCGCATCATCCGCGGGATTACGTTCGCGGAGGTGAAAGAGGTTGCGCGCGCAGCACTCGATTCGGTTTCCGGTGAAGAGGTACGGCGGAACCTGGAACGTGCTGCTGCCGATTTTGGTTTGGATATAGGTGTGGAGTCGTGAGTTTCTTTTCGAACAGGAGACATGATGCCCAGGAACATGCTTTTTTCTTCGGAATCCGTGGCTGAAGGGCATCCGGACAAGGTGGCAGATCAGATTTCCGACGCCATTCTTGACGCGATGCTGGTCCAGGACTCGAAATCGAGAGTGGCGTGCGAGACCCTTGTCACTACCGGTCTGGCGCTGGTCGCCGGGGAGATCACCACGAAGGCATACGTGGAGGTTCCCGATCTTGTGCGCTCCGTGATTCGCGATATCGGTTATACGGAGATGGGGTACGGATTCGATGCGGACGGCTGTGCTGTTCTGACCGCGATTCACCAACAATCCCCGGATATCGCCCAGGGAGTTGACGAAGGTGAAGGGAAGGAACAGGGTGCGGGCGATCAGGGGATGATGTTCGGATACGCTACCGATGAAACTGCGGAACTCATGCCGATGCCGATCATGCTGGCCCATCGCCTCGTGCTTCGGCTCGCAGAGGTGCGGCACAGCGGAATGTTGCCTTACCTCCGGCCAGACGGGAAGGCGCAGGTTTCCGTGCGGTACGAAAACGACAGGCCGGTGAAAGTCGAAACCGTGATTGTCTCCACTCAGCATAACGAACACGTCTCCCAGCAACAGATTCGGGAAGACGTGATCTCGCATGTGGTCAAGCCGGTCGTGGGCGAGGAATTGCTGGGAGCGAATACGGTGTACCACATCAATCCCACCGGCCGATTTGTGGTCGGCGGCCCCCATGGAGATACGGGTCTGACCGGTCGGAAAATCATCGTGGATACGTACGGGGGATTCAGCCGACACGGTGGCGGTGCGTTCAGCGGCAAGGACCCGAGCAAGGTGGATCGAAGCGCTGCGTATGCGGCTCGTTGGGCGGCGAAAAATGTCGTGGCCGCAGGTCTGGCAAAGCGCTGCGAGATTCAGGTTGCGTACGCGATCGGCGTCGCCAAACCCGTGAGCGTGCTCGTGGAAACGTTCGGCACCGCTCAGATAGACGAATCGAGAATCGAAAAAGCAGTGCGCGAGGTGTTCCCTCTGACACCCAAGTGGATCATTTCGGAGCTGGATCTCCTGCGCCCGCTTTACCGCAAAACGGCTTCCGGAGGGCACTTCGGGCGGAACGAGTTCCCATGGGAACAAACCAACCGCATCACGGAGCTCAAAACAGCCGCTGGCGTCTGATGGTTCTGGTCATTCGAGGGGAAATCACGGGCACCGGTGCACCTCGCGTCGGTGCCCTTTGATTTGGTTGCAATGACGGCGTTGCCCCCGCGTAAGGTTTGAGGGATTCTTCATCTGTTCGCACTTCAGGAATCCTGCCCAGTGAAAGACAACGGTTCTGCAGCGCGAAATACTGGCAAGATTCGGCCGCTCAGATCCTGGAAAAAGACACATGCGCTCCCTCGTGATTGGAGTGGACCTGGGAACTTCCGGCGTCCGGGCGGTTGCAGTTGACCGGTCTGGAACGGTGGTTGGTAGCGCGGCGCGCGGGTATCAGGTCCACGCACCATACCCCGGATACGCGGAACAGGACCCGGAGGAATGGTGGCGCTCGACGTGTGAAGCGCTGCGTGAATGCGTCGCCGTGGCCGGGCAAAGCACTATCGAGGGCATCGGTTTCTCCGGGCAGATGCACGGAACGGTTCTGATTGATCCGAAGGGCGGGCTGGTACGGCCCGCGATCATCTGGCCGGATCAGCGGTCGGGAGAAAGCTGCCGGCGTTTCATTGCCAGGGTCGGTGCCGACTGGCTTGCCGCCCGCACGCAGAACTCGTTGGCCACCGGTTTTCAGCTCGCGAGTCTGCTCTGGTTGTCTGAGAACGACCCGTCTTCGCTTGCGCGCGCGTTCCGTGTGCTCCTCCCGAAAGACTTCATCCGAGGCCGGATGTCCGGCGTGTGGGCAACAGAACCCTCCGACGCGTGCAGTACGCTCGCGTTCGACTCCGGGCGGTGCGCGTGGGCTGACGACGTGATTGCTGCTGCGGGCATAAGGCGTGACCTGTTTCCTGAATGCCGCAGTTCGTGCGACTCTGCCGGGTGCCTGAGAGCGGCGGCTGCGGCGGAAACCGGTCTCCCTGCCGGGATTCGTTTGTTCATGGGTGGCGGGGATACACCCTCAACGGCGCTCGGTTCAGGAGTGCTGTCGAAGGGCCAGTGCATGGTTACGATCGGATCCGGTGGTCAGCTTGTTGCACCACTGGATGAACCGCGGTACGATACGGCTCTGCGCACAAACACGTTCTGCCACGTGGTTCCGCGCACGTGGTACGCCATGGGCGCCATCCTCTCGGCCGGGTTATCCCTCAAATGGCTTCGTGAAAAAATACTGGGGCCCGATGCGCCGGATTTCGCCCACCTTGCCGCCTCTGCGGAGCAGGTTCCTCCGGGTGCTGAGGGGCTCATATTCCTTCCCTACCTTACCGGTGAGCGAACCCCGCATATGAACCCCGATGCGTGTGGCGTCTTCTTCGGCCTGACTCCCCGTCATACGGCTGCGCACATGGTGCGCGCAGTGATGGAGGGTGTGGCAATGGCGCTCGCAGACGGACTCGATATCATCCGGTCGCTCCAAGTAACCCCGGAATCGGTGTTCGCAGCAGGAGGCGGCGCAAAAAGCCAGCTTTGGCGGCAGATCCTGGCCGACGTGTTCGACTGCCCGATCGCTGTGAGCGAGGAACGGGAACGCGCCGCAATCGGTGCGGCGATGGTTGCGGCAACGGGAGTCGGGTGGTTCGAGAACCTGGAGAAGGCTTCCGACGCCTGGCAAGCACCGGTGAAAGACGTTGCGACACCACAGGCCGGGCAGGTTGAGCACTACCATGAACTGCGCGCGTTGTTCCGCCAGGTGTACAGATCGCTGGAGGAATGCATGGACGCGCGCGCGGAATCGTTGCGCAATCGACAGGGCAATCCAGACCCGTTCTACGGGAGTTCGGAATGAAAACGCCACTGAAAGTGACCATTTCACCCTCGCATCCCCTTCTCATCCTCATGTCTCCTGGAGGCCCTTCCGCCGAAATGGCTGCCGAAGGATTCCGGGACGAGGAGGCAGTCATGGTGCGGTGCTGGGAGCTCCTTGATGACGAGATAAGACCCTGTACAACCATTCATTTCGGCGCGACACGCGGAGACAACTTCGCTCACGCTGACCGCCTCCTTCGTGCGGCTCAGACGGCGGGCATCCCGGTTACATTGCAGACTCAGACGGACAATGCCAACATCCAGGATGCGATGCCGCCGGAAAGGGTCAGGCGCTTTCTGGATACCTACCCCTGCATCGTCGGCCTGCAGATTGATGAAGCAAGCCAGCGCACGTTTGTGAACCACGGGGGCGGCCCGGAGTACACGATGGGCCGAAACGCAAGGTACGCGCGTGATATCATCCGTCTTGCCGCGGAATATGGGTGTTTCATGAGCTGGCAACTCATGCGGGATAACTGGGCCGCCATTGGGTGTTCCGCCGATAACGAAGCGCTGTATGACGCGATCTGCGAGTATTCGGAATATGTGATTCCTATGCACGAAATGAACTGCGAATTCTCCAAGTTCATCAACCATCTTTCGTGCATGGGGCTGTGGCTCGCCGGGGCAACACAACAGTGGGGCATTGAGGCCCAGTCGTGGTATTGGTACGACTGTGGGTACAACAAACCCGGAACGTGCGAACCGGGCACACTGGAAATGCCGGGCGAATTGTACGCCATCATGTTTTTGCTGGGAGTCAGCGCAGGGGCATCCGTGTTTTCCATAGAGCCCCCGACTGACAACTGGCCGGGGCCGGGCCACTGGCGGTTCACAGAGTGGATCGCGCCTGTGTTCAAACGCCTCCTTCGCGAGCACCTGATCCCTTCACGTGAGGAGATCCTCGCATCCACGCCGCTGGCGTACCACCTGCCACGGTGCGAACGTCCTGTTGATTACCACAAGGTGCTGGCCGATCTGGATTTTGACCACGGTGAAGGCAGGCTCATACGAGTAACGTATGGCGTTTTCGATCGCGCGCGGGACGCGGAGTTCATTCCGAACAACCCGCGGTACGGATGGATCCCCGTCCTGCCTGCGAAGACCCCGGAGCCTCTGCTGTCCCGCTTTCCGCGCGTAATACGTCCGGGAGACATCCAATCAATAGAGGAGGCACGGAAAGTAGCGGAGGAGGAGTTCCCACAGGTTGATCGCGGACAGGCGTGGAGCGTTGGTGCGGGCAGATTGCTTTTCGCCGTAAACACCCACGAAAACTGGTACATATCGGAATCAGTCAAGCTGTCCGTACCCGTCAGACCCGACGGTGTCCGCCTTGAAGACTCGGGAGCAGTGTCTCTTCTCCGGTGGAACCGTCATCCGGGTGATCGCGCCTACCGTGTATGGCGCCTGAGAGAAGGAGTGGAGCGCTGCCTGACCGAGTATCCGGTCCAAGATACAGAATATCGTATCCACGAGCCTGCGAACAACGACTTTTACTCCGTTTCGGCAATCACTGACGCGACCGAGTTGATATCGGGTACGTTGCACCTTCACCAGTTCTTGCTCTTCGACTGCCAGGAAAGCCGCCGCAGCAGATGGATAAGTTCCTCCGGGGAATCTGAAGAGCACTTCCGCATCGGCGAGTCAATGCCCGTGGAGACGGACGAAATCGCCCGGGCCGAGGCGCGTGCCAGCCAGTGTTCACCTGTGGAGGATCTTGCTTCGCCGCTGGTCGCCGAGGATGATCCCTGGGCGCCGCAGAAATGCGGGGTCATCGAGGCCATGGTTGGTTGGAAATCTGCCGTGGAGTCAGAAGAAATCCCGCGCATCATGGCCTTTTACGCCGAAGATTACCGTGAACCGGATGGAAGGACGCGGGAATCCGTGGAAGTCGCGTTCAGGAACCTTTTTCGCAGATATGTCATGGATCGGTTCGAACCCTTTCTCCAGGAATGGGGTGCAGTGCCCGGATGGCAGTTTCCGGCACTCCGCCTGTTGATCCGCGAGTGGGGCGAGGCATCGTCGCAAACGGTCGAGGTATCGGCGGTTGCGCATCTCTGGGCGGGGGGAGGCCCTGAACTTGAACCGAGTGACATGATTATCATTCCGTTCGGACGGCCGTCGCTGACCACGTTCGTGTGGACGAACGCGGGGCGCGGCTGGAAGCTGGCGAAAACGGCCCCCGCGTTTCTTCAAGTGGAGGACACCGCGGTTTTCCGATTTCGTTATCAGGGGTGGTGAACCTGCCCTGCAAGCAATGCATCAGGACACGAACAGGATTGCTCACTCGAACCCGACTGCTCGTCGAAATCTGGACCAATACCATGGAGAATGCATGAAAACGCCGTTGAAAAGGACTATCTGCCCTTCCCACCCTCTGCTCATCCTCATGGCGCCTGCCGGGCAGGGCGGCCACCTTGCAACCCGGGGGTACACGGGTGAAGCTCGATTCATGGTGGAATGCTGGCACCGTCTTCCCGACGACATCAAACCGTATGTGTCGATTCAGATCGAGGGGATTTGCGACGACCATTTCCGTCGGAACGAAGTGCTCCTCCCGATCGCGCAGGCGGAAGGGGTGCCGATCACCGTGCAGGTGCAGACCAACAATTCCGACCTCAATGACACCGTTCCGATGGACACAGTCCGGCGGTACGTCGACACGTATTCCTGCATTGACGGCCTGCAAATCGCCGAGGCCAGCCAACGCACGTTCGTTGCTCACGGCGGTGGGCCTGAATACTCCATGGGCCGGAATGCCCGTTACGCGCGGGATATCATACGCTTGTGCGGGGAATACGGCCTTTTCATGAGCTGGCAGTTGATGTCCGAAAACTTCGCGGCCATAGGCTGCTCGGCGGATAACGAAGCGTTGTTCGATACCGTGTGCGAGTATGGTGAGTACGTGATCCCAATGCACGAGATGAATTGCGAGTTCGCGAAATACATCGATCATCTGTCAGCGTTCGGGCTCTGGTTCTCCGGTGCTACGGCGAACTGGGGCGTGGAAGCACAGTCGTGGTACTGGTCTGATGCTGGACTGAGTACTCCGGGGAGTTTCGAGCCGGGGTCGCTCGAGATGCCCGGGGAGATGTACGCCATCATGTTCATGCTGGGCGCCGTGGGCGGGGCGACCGCGTATTCGGTGGAACCGTCCTGGGATATCTGGCCCGGGCCCGGCGAGTGGCGGTTCAGGGACTGGGTAGTTCCTACGTTCCGGCGCTTGGTCAGCGAGAGGCTCATCCCCGACCGCCACAACGTCGCGAAGGTGACGCCGGTCGCGTACCACCTCCCGCGTTGCGAACGGCCGCTGGAATTCCACGCAGTCTCGGACGACCTGGATTTCGACCACGGGGCAGGCCGCCTCATCCGGGGGACGTTCGGAGTGTACGACCGTGCGCGGGACCCGGAGCTGATTCCCAACGATCCGCGTTTCGGGTGGTTCCCCGTTCTGCCCGTGAAAACGGACAGGTCGGTGCTGACGCAATTCAAACGTGTTCTGCGGCCAGGGGACGTCAATTCGCCAGAGCATGCGCGGGAACTGATGGGGAAGTACTACCCCCCGGTCGACCGCGGAACCGCATGGAGCCAGATCGTTGGTGACCTCGTGTTCGCGGCAAATACCCACGAAAACTGGTTCGTTCCGGAAGAAGTCAGGCTGCAGGTCCCACGCCGTCCTGCGAATGTGAGAATCGAATCCACTGGGACGGCACAACTTCGCCTGCGCTGGGAGAAGGCCGAAGGCGACAACGCATACCGCGTCTGGCGGATCCGTGACGGTGTGGAAACATGCCTGACCCCGAACTCGATCACAGAGACCGAGTTTCTATTGCCGCCTGTGGAACAAGCCGACCAGTTCGCGGTCTCCGCGATCACTTCAGCCACGGAAGAATTCGCGCAGACCCTCCACCTTCATCAGTTTCTGGTTTTGAACAGGGCCGAGAGCCGCCGGAGTGAATGGGTAAATGCCGCGGGCGACAGGATGGAACGCTTCCGTTTTGCGGAATCCGTCCCGCCAGTATCTGAGCACGTTCTGGAAGCGGAACGGAGATGCGCCGGTTGCTTGCCCGTTCAGGACCTCACCTCTCCTCCGGTTACCCCCGACGACCCCTTCGCGTCTGTCAAACTGGCGATCATGGACCACATGGCCCAATGGAAGTCATTCGTCGAAGCTGAAGACCTCGACGGAATCATGAGTATGTACGCAGCCGATTACTCAGAACCGGACGGCCGGGGGAAGGACTGGGTGGAAGCCGCCTTCCGGCTGGTTCTTCGCCGCTACATGGAGAGCCAGTTTGCCAGGCTTGTGAAAGAGTGGGGTGCCCTGCCAGGGTGGCGAAATCCCGCGTTCCGGCTTCTTGTCAGGGAATGGAGGTCGGTGAGCAATGATGCGGCGGAGGTGCTCGTCGTGGCTCACATGTGGGCAGGCGGGGGGCCAGAGATGGAACCGAGCGACATGTTCAACCACCCGTTCGGCCGCCCGCACACGACGACCATGAGGTGGAAACTGATCTCCGGAGAATGGAAAATAACGTCGACCGACCCAGCATTTCTTCGTATCGAGGACACAGCGATCTTTCGCTTCCGTTACCAGGGGTGGTAGGAGTATTGTTGCCAGCCCTCCCCGGTTGACCCGGGGAGGGCTCGGTCTTTGCGGGCGGCTTCTACCATTTCCTCAGGAAATCCAGCGCCTTCTTCACGTCTGCGGCAGGGTCATCCCCGACTTCCCGCTCGATGGTGTAGAACCCGCGATAGCCCTGAGCTGTCATGAGATCGATATACTCTTCCCATGGCACTGCACCCTCGCCCAGAGGAACTTCTTTTCCCCTCCCATCCTCGCGGATGCCATCCTTTGCGTGCGTGTGAACGATGTAAGGTCCCAGCGCTCTGACACCTTCCAGAACGTCGAAGCCCATCATCGCGAGGTTGGCCGGGTCGAAGTTTGCCTTCACAGCCTGCGTTTTCAGGCTTTTTATGAAGTCCGCAAGAACGGGACCCGGTTCCGGGCCAGTTTCCGTTGCGAACATTATGCCCCTGTTATCCGCATATGCCCCGACATTGTTCAATGCGTCTGCCATGATCTGACGGCTTCTGGCTTTCGGATCAGCATCCACAACACCGATGTGAGTGGTGATGATCGGCGTTTTCAGGTCCACCGCGAGGTCTATCACTTTCTTTGTGTCTGTTATGAGTTCGTCCAGGCCTTCTTCCTTGGTGTACGGCTTGCCGAAATCGCCACAGAGAGCACTGATGACAAGGCCCTGGTCCGCAACGAACTTGAGGAACTCCTGTCTGCCAGTCTTTGAGAGGTTGTCAGGGTGCATCTCTCCGCCCGTGACATAGATCTGGAACCCGTCGGCACCGATTTCTGCCGCTTTCTTGATGCCGTTTCGCACGCCGAGCCGGAATGACTCGATCATGACACCCACTTTGAGGTTGCCCATCGCGTTTCTCCTGAATTTGTGGAGTGAGACACTGTTTCGTTGATGGTCGGGAGGGCTATTGAGGCAGCCTCCCGCCCATGTTGTGCGGTGATGCGTACAAGTGATCTGTCCGGATGCGGAATGCTTCAGTCAATCCCCATGCCTCAAGGGCTTCCGCCACGTCCATGATTCGATCGCCAAACCGCTCCATCTGACGCTGCAATTCCTGGTGGAGACTGGCTCTTGTTTCGGCTGCCAATGGATCGCCGGCGAGGTTTTCGAGTTGGTAAGGGTCCCTTTCGTCATCGTAGAGGAGCCATTCTCCCTGCGTATCACAGGCATACGTGTAGCGCTCGGTTTTGATCCCGCGCCACGGCTTGATTCCGTAATGATTCGCCTGATCCGTCGTGATGAGATCGGCGAGATAGAGAACCCGGCCTTCTTTCATTGCGCCACTCCGTACACAGGCCGAAAGGTCTTCGCCGTGCATGGAGGGTGGAACCTGCAGGTCGAGGCACCCCAGCAGCGTCGGAACAAAGTCCAGCAGACTGAAAAGGGTCTTGTTCACGCGTCCTTCCGGAACAGCCCCCGGCCGGTAGAAAATCAACGGCACTACGACCGACTCCGCCCACGGACGTTGTTTGTGCGTGTGCCCCTGTGATCCCAGCATGGATCCGTGGTCCGATGTGAACACCACGAGCGTGTCCTTTTCGAGATTGTTTGCACGGAGGTAGTCGAGCAGGCGCTGCGTTTCCGCGTCAAGGGCTGAAATGTGAGCGTAGTACCCTGCGAGATGCCGGCGGTTCTCCGGTGTGTCCGGGCAATTTGGCGGAAGGACCAGCGCGGAAGGATCGTACTGGGTTTCCCTTCCCGGCGGAAGCGGTTCGTAGGGTGAATGGGGTGGCCCCCATGAAAGGAAAAGACAAAACGGGTGTTCGTTGTCTTGTTCTCTGTGCCGATCCATGAACGCCATCGCGAGGTCTGTCTGCACGGATGGCTCATACCCCTCCATCACAACCGGTTCCGGGGTATCCAGGTAATAACGCGGGTTCATGTAATCATGGTGGCAATTCCACACAGCCCAGAATGCGTCAAATCCCAGTCTCTCCGGGCCTGGTGGAGTGAATTTGTACCGTGGAATGCCTCCCAGATGCCATTTCCCTATGTAGCCGCACCGGTAACCGTGCGAGTTCAGGATGTGCGCGATGCTCGTCACATCGGTTCGAATTGCGATGTCGTTCACTACCGCACCGTGGGCCGTTGGCCAGAGGCCGGTCAACATTGTCCCTCTGGCGGGCGTGCACACAGGCGTATTGGAATACGCGCGCGGGAAACGGCATCCTCGCGAAGCCATGGAGTCGAGACACGGTGTGGATACGTTCGGGTCACCTGCGCAACCCATCGCCTGTCCCCGCATTTCATCGCCGAATACCACAATTACATTGGTGGCCACCGTCGCTCGCCTCCATCATCTCAAACGCGCGGGAAATCCTTCTTTATCCAGCGTGCGTATCGCCGCATCTGCCGTCTGGATGTCTTTGAACGCCATGCGGAATGTACCGCCCTCGCCTTCGCGGATTTTCAGCAGCTCGATGTCCATGATGTTGATCTGTTCGCGTGCAAGAGCCGCCGTCATGCGGGCAAGCTGCCCCGGCCGATCCTCGCAGCGCACAAGCACATCGCACAGAGGAGAAAGAAACCCTTTCGTATCTCTGGGGATTGAGCTCCGTATCTCATTGGCTGCGCGAAAATGCGGTTCCATATGCTCGATATCTGCCAGCACCTGCTCGAGTTGGCCGGCGAAGCCGCGGAGCGCCTTTCGTATTTCTGAGGCATTTGTCGCCAGAATGTCCTGCCAGACGCTGTACGGACTTGACGCAATTCTGGTCATGTCACGGAATCCGCCCGCCGCCATTTGAAGGTGCGCCGGCTCGATTGCGTTCAGTGTGCCGACGTATTCCACAAGGGCGAGCGCTATCATCTGCGGAAGGTGGCTCACAGCGGCTGCCACTCGGTCGTGAGCGGAAGCGGACAGGCAGAATACTCGTGCACCGATGCTCGCGATGCGCTCCGTGAAAGACGCGCGCACACTCTCCGGCACGGACCCGGAGGGGGTGATCACATACAGCGCGTTCTGGAACAGAAACGGGTCCGCTGCACCGACTCCGTTTCGTTCCGAGCCCGCCATGGGGTGGCCCCCGATAAAAACCGAGTGCTGCGGCATGCATTTCTCGGCCCGTTCCACGATCTCTTTTTTCGTGCTTCCGACGTCAGAAACAACGGTGCCGGGAGTGATGACGTGGGCCACCTCCGGCAGCAGTTCGATGATCCGAGAAACGGGAGTGCAAAGAAACACGGCCTTCGTTTCGCGCAATGCAAGGGCGAGGTCGTTATATTCCCATCCCTCGTCTATTGCGCCCAGACCGAGTGCCTCCTTGATCGTTTTTCGGCTGCTGATTCCGACCACACGGCCGGTCGCGCCAAATTCCTTCAGCGCAAGGGCGAGCGATCCTCCAATCAGGCCGACCCCGACGATTGCAACTGATGAGAAATCCGCCCCTGGACGTTCATCCATCGTCAGGCGACTCCCCGGTGTGCGGCACGCGCGGTCGCGATTTCAACGCGGCGCAGGAGTGATACTGCCTCCTCGGGTGTCCCCACGCCCGTCGTGATGAAAAGCCCCTTCGGGCCTACTTCGTCGATAAGGGGCTCGACGTCTTCTGCCGGGACGTACACATGAACACCTTTGCCCATCGCGAGGATCCGTTTGAGAAGGTCCGGCCAGTAACGCGCGGAGGGATTGCCGTCCCCGGGAACCCATTGGATCGCCTTGAGGTGCGGCAACTGCGACAGTGCATCAAGATGGCAGATCGCGTTCGGACCGTCCAGATGATAGATGGGATGGTCCAATCTGCCCACGAACCGTTCCATCTCCGGCATGACCATCCATCGGAAGGTCTGCGGGGAGATCATGCACGAGAAATCGCACTGCAGTGGGTAAGTCCGTTTCGGTGACCATGCGCCCAGCCATCCGCATGAGCCTTCCTGTCGCGTTCGGGTAATTGCAAGCAATTCCTCGTACCACTGAAACCAGAGGGAGGTGATCTGCGCCAGCGCCCACTCAACGTCATACCGGTTCTCCAGTGTATCTAGAAGGAGTTGCTGTGGCCCCCGCAGATGCGCGAGAATATCGGTCGAATTCCCGAGGTCCGTGATGCTTACGAATGAGATTCCTTCCAGCTCTTCCGCCGCTTGCCGCGTGATCGCAAGGGTCCGCCGCCACCACAGGTTCTGAGAATCGAAGCAGAACGGAAGCCACGTATCCCAGGATGTGATTACCGGGCTTTCCTGCCATGCGGTAGTCTCCGCAAAGGCAAGCTCGCACCCCAGATAGGCGCTTCCTACGGAGGGCCCCAGATTGACGAACATCAGAGGGAAGGATTCGCCACCGTAGTAGGTGGTCTCGGCGTGCGCCTTCTGGCGGGCAATCAGGTAATCGGCATTTGTCCAGCGTTCCACCATGCTCGCGGGAGTGGGGATCTCCTTGCGTGGCCGGCCGTTATGTGCCGTAACAGCTACCACCGCACGATCGATGATTTCGTTGTTCCACCACGCCTCGATTCGGGTGCGTGCCTTTTCCCAGTCGTCTTTGCAGCGGAATTCCACCTGTGTCCCTCCTTGAATTTCACGCCGCCCGAAAGATGATGCGGTAGCCCGCGTCGCGCTCAGCGAATTGTTCGACCGAGGACCGGGGTAATGAGCCTCAACTGCCCCATCAATTCGTCGAACTGATCCAGATTCAATGTCTGCACTCCATCCGAAAACGCGTGGTCCGGGTCGACGTGGGCCTCCACGAGCAATCCGTCAGCCCCTGCAGCAACGGCAGCCCGTGCCATCGGGATTACCTTGTCCCTTCGGCCCGTTCCATGGCTTGGATCGGCGATGATTGGCAGGTGACTCAGCTTCTTGATGACGGGTATCGCCGCAATGTCGAGCGTATTGCGCGTATACGTCTCAAACGTCCGTATCCCGCGTTCGCAGAGCACGATATTGTGGTTGCCCCCGGCCATGATGTATTCGGCAGACATGAGCCACTCTTCATAGGTCGCAGAAAGTCCCCGTTTCAGCATGATGGGAATGCGCGTTTTACCGAGTTCGCGCAGAAAGGTGAAATTCTGCATGTTGCGGGCGCCGACCTGAAGCATATCTGCGTATGCGACAACCGAATCGATTTGCGTGCGATCCATGGCTTCCGTCGCTACTTTCAGCCCAAATTCGTCGGCAACAGTGCGGAGGATCTCCAGACCTTTTTCTCCCAGTCCAGAGAAACTGTAAGGGGATGTGCGCGGTTTGAATGCACCACCCCGAAGCATGCGGGCCCCGGCCGCTGCCACGCGTTCCGCCGTACGTCTGGTCTGGTCCAGGGACTCAACGGAACACGGGCCGGCGATCACGACTATCTCTTTGCCGCCTATCGGCACGTCCCCGACGTAGACTACGCTGTCCTCCCGCTTGAACGTGCGGCTGGCAAGCTTGTAGGGCTCACTGATTCGTACCACTTCGGCGACACCAGGCATGACTTCGAATGCCTGCAGATCGAGCATATGTGTTTCGCCGATCGCACCGATGACGGTTCGCGACGTGCCGGTCGATCGATGCACGTCCAGTTTGTGTTCCTGCAAACGCGCAATAACGGCCGCAATTTGCTCTTCAGTCGCCCATTGTTCCATCGCCACAACCATGGCGCATTACCTCCTGTATGGTCAGATGTGTTCAGAATCCGCTCGGTGAATCAAGTTGCATTCCCTTGCAGGCTTTCTTCGAGTGCGCTGTAAATGCGCTCCAACCGCCGGTTCTCATCGATGATTCGTTCAAACAAGCGTTTGACGGCATCCGCCGTCAACGGCCCCTCGTTCAGATCCACAACCTGTTGCAGGACAACACTTTCACGGCGTGGATCGTAAATCGGCAGGTTCATCCGACGCTTCAGCTTGCCGATGTTCAGCGAGCACTTCGCGCGCTCGTTGAGCAACACGACAAGCTGGCGGTCGATATCGTCGATTCTGTCGCGCCAGTCGGCAATATCCATGTTCATCCCCCGATGAATTGGCCGGTGAGTGTCCTTACAAATTCGGTTACCTGGCGGACCATTTCGTCGGTGTCTCCACCTTCACCGATGCGCCGAACTATCGCACTGCCCACCACCACGCCGTCGGCAAACTGGCCGATCTCGGAAACCTGTTCGCGGGAGGAGATACCAAATCCTACGGCCACGGGAAGTTGCGTCAACCGGCGGACGCGAGCCACGTTCTCTCGGATGCCGGAGGCCAGACCATTCCGTTCACCGGTGACGCCGCTTCGCGAAACGCAGTAGACAAACCCGTTTGCCAGCTCGAGGATATGCGGCAAACGGCGGTCGCCCGTGGTCGGAGCGACTAGGAAAATCGTTCCCAGTCCCGCCCCGTCAAACGCCGGTTTGAACTCCTGCGCCTCTTCCACCGGAACATCGACGAGCAGCACGCCATCTGCTCCCGCAGAAACCGCGTCTACGGCGAACTTCTCTACACCGTACGCGAACACGGGGTTGTAGTACGTGAAGAGGACGACTGGCAACCCGAAGCCCTCGCCACGAAGCGCTTCCGTTGTGCGCAAAACGTGGCGAAGGGTTACACCCTTCGCAAGAGCCCGCAAAGCGGCTTCCTGGTTCGCGGTGCCGTCCGCCATCGGGTCCGTGAAAGGCACGCCCAGTTCCAGGATATCCACGCCCGCCCCGGCAAATTCGACGGCAAGTTGTCTCGTCCTGTCCAGCGTCGGATCACCGCACGTGATATACGCGATGAACGCGGGACGATGGTGCTCTTTGGCCGACGCAAAGGCACGATGAATACGTGAAGATCCGCAGTGGTCGTGATTGTATTCGTTCATTCCGCCAGCATCTCCCCCACCGCACCCACGATGATGTCCTCCGCGTCGGCAGCGAGATACGAGGGCATGTTTTCGTAGAAGTACCAGCCGTCAACTTCGTACCCACCGTCGGCATGGATGGCTTTCGAAGGGACATACCCGATCACCCGGTTTGTGTAACCGAGAACGAACCGCGGTCCGTCCCCGATCAGGGACTTGATCCGCAAGCCGATTTCCACACACACTTCGCCGGCGATGGCGACCAGTGAAAGGGCGTTTCCGATTTGCAGAGTCTGCACATGAACGGAGCAGGTTGTGGGAAGGGGCAACTCCCGGGTGTACGCGTCCAGCATGCGCCACGCCCACCGCCTGCGGAACGGCGAACCGTCTTCGGTCGCGCGAGCAAGCTCCGCGCGAGACGGATGCGGCATCAGCGGAAGTTCCAGAATTCGAGCGCCAGTCTTCAGGTTCCCCTCGATCGCCGCACCCGGTTCTGCCACCACGTTCAGGACTGCCTCCGCCAGTTCCTCACCGAATTTCTGTACGACCTCAAGAGGCCCACTTTTGAAGTTCCCCGTCTCATCCACGTTATTGGGGCGCACGTTTCCACTGCACCCTTGTACGAAAAGGGCAGTCGCTCCCGGCAAAGCGCTCTCGATTCCGATCTGCGCGAAGCCCGGGTAGTCTCCGCCAAGAAGGTACCCGCCCATCGTGGTGGGATGGCAACAGTAACCGAACAAAATCGCCGCGATCTGCCCGCTCGTTCTTGTACACAGGATGTCAACGTCTCGGTCCACCGCTCCGTCGCGATTCGGGCGCATCTGCACACCCGAAGGCGTTTTCACCCGCCGGTTGATGTTGAACCCGCACCGGCCGCGGTGGTACGTCAACGTGCACGGTGCCATCTCCGCCACTGCTTCGCGAACACTCTCCACCAGCTTCTGGCGGATCTGATCAAGATACTCCTCATCCCGCCACCCGTACATGTCCCGATCACCGCGCCGGGTGACGGGCCCGCAATGCGTGTGGGAAGCAGTGATGAACAGCCTGTCGGGGGGGATTCCCGGGTTTCGCGCCAGTTCCACCTCCACGGGTCCGATTACATCATCATCGAAATACAGGATATCCGAGGTGACGATAACCACCGTGGCGTTCCCGTCACCCAAAGCCAGTGCTTTCAGGTTAAGATCCTGATACGCACCTTCGCTGTCCTTGTCTCGGGATGCGTACCCTGCCATCCGGACCGGGCGCTCGGGATTGATGCAACGAGTTGCAACCCCGCACTTCATGGTGTTCCCATCCTTTCGATTGCCTCGTTGCGATATCTGCCTGCTTTGTTGGCCGGACATCACGGACTGCCGTACATTTTGTGAAGACCAACCCACGAAATGCCCCCTTCCCGTGAGAGGACATGTATGGCCGGCGACCATATGGACCGCTTCTTCGGTAACGATAACGACCGCCCCGACGAATGGGACGGCGAAGACAACGATTTTTCTGACGAGGACGCGGAGTTTCCACAAAGCGGTCTGGAAATCGCGATTTCACCCTTTCTGGGGTACGAAGTCGAGCTGCAGGGCACTTTCCCGATCCAGCTCCAGATAATCCGCCCGGCCACCCCCAATTCCGCGCGTGTACTTGCCGGTGTATATCCAGATTGCATCGTGGTGTTCGATCAGGAACACTACCTCGTCTTGCCGCAGACAATGGTCATCGTTTCGGTTCCCCGAGTGGAATGGGAATCCCGTGAGCCTCTGGAGCCCGGCGACGATTGAACCACGAACCACACCGTTCGTTTCCGCCGGAATCAGGAATCCGTTATCCCCAGCGCGTGAGCCAGCTCACGGGGCACAGGAACCACACGCCCTTTGTCCACCACGGCGTGTACCATCTGACCGATACCCGCGGTAATTCCTGCAGATGCCGCAACAAATCGGTACCGCAGTGCTACGCGGGTCCGGCCTTCCAACCGGCTTTCTACCTCGATTGATACGGGATCATCATACCGCAACGGGGAAAGAAACCTGCACGAGGCTTCCACGACCGGATACGTCTGCCCCTTTCGGAACGATTCGACGACATCCATGCCATTGTCCGCAAGGTGCTCACTCCATGCAGCTTCCATCCAGGCAAAGTAGTTCCCGTTGTACACCACTCCGAACGCGTCAGTCTCTTCGTAACGTACCCGAAGCTCAGTGTTCCAGTGCACGTGCACGGGTTCCTCGAACGAAGGGCGACGTATCGGTTCGCCAGCCGGCACGAACGCCTCCGCGAAACACGCGGGCAGACGCGTCGGCCTGCCCGAGAAATCCGCCGCGATGTGGTCGGTATAACCCGTCACGGCCGGGGATTCATCGTTTCCTGTGAACACCGCGTACGCGAAGGAGCACCTCGCCCGCCCCATTTCCGCCATTCGCGCCTCGACCGCGACCGTCGCGCCTGCAGGAATCGGTCTGTGATACTGCGCGCCGGCAGCAGTGACGAACGAGCCTATCCGGTTTTTTTCGAGCTCCACGTAGGGCAGCCCTGCGGCGCGTCCCATTTCGGTA